>NZ_LSIS01000293.1:0-22114 GCF_001556365.1 Blastomonas sp. CCH1-A6
ATTCCAGGCTGCGTGCTGGGCGAAGGGGTTGATCCGGGTATAGCCGCCAAAGCCCTCCATGTCGCAGGCTGCCGCCGGCGTTGCCGTCGCCAGACCCCCACCAAGACCGACCAATGCTGCTGCCGCAAACCGCATGTGAACACCCCTTTGCTGAAGACGGGTAGATGTTACAACATATCCGCAACGATTGGCAAAGGCTTTGTGCGTGCAAGGACCGGCCAGGCGGCGGCCCTAACCGTGCACCAGCAACCTGGGATGCCGCGCCAGCCAGTTGGCGATGTGCGCGAATGCCAGCGAAAGGCTGCCGATGCTGCTGATCACGATTTCCTGGCGCTCGGTGACAGGCAGAACCAGCGCGGCCATGAGCAGCGAGAGGCCGCAGAGCCCCAGCAGCAATATGCCGTGACGTCGCTGCCACGCCGCCCGAATCAATATCCACAGGCTGACGGGGCCGGCCAGCAGCACGATCCACAGATGCAGGTCAAAGGGCAGTGCCAGGCTCTGGCTGAGCGCGGGAGCCGAGGCGAGCAGCAAAGGCAGAACCAGGCAATGCGCCAGACACAGCAGCGAAGCGCTGATGGCGGCCCCTTCCGCCACATCCGCCGCCTTTGGCGCGTGGCTGGGGGTTACCCTTCGGCTTTCGGACATGAGCACATTTCTCCACTTGTGCAGCTCGGTCCTCCTCTATAATGATATAACGTATCATAACAACCCCGGAAAGGTCCCCGATGCCCCTCGCCTCCTCGATCCGCAAACTGCCTGTCACGGTGCTGTCGGGTTTCCTGGGTGCGGGCAAGACGACCCTGCTCAATCATATCCTTGCCAATGTTGAAGGTCTGCGCGTCGCGGTGATCGTCAACGACATGTCCGAGATCAATATCGACGCCGCCCTGGTGCGCGGCGGCGAGGCGGCGCTGTCGCGCGCCAGCGAGGAACTGGTCGAGATGACCAATGGCTGCATCTGCTGCACGCTGCGCGACGACCTGCTCAAGGAGGTGCGCGCGCTGGCCGAGGCGGGGCGGTTCGACTATCTGGTGATCGAGAGCACGGGCATTTCGGAGCCACTGCCGGTAGCCGCGACCTTCAGCTTCCGCGACGAGGCGGGCGCGTGCCTCGGCGATGTTGCGACGCTCGATACGATGGTGACGGTGGTCGATGCGGTCAATCTGCTGAACGACTATTCCAGCCATGAATTCCTCGCCGATCGCGGCGAATCGCTGGGCGAGGACGACACGCGCAGTCTGGTGGGCCTGTTGGTCGAGCAGATCGAATTTGCCGATGTGATCATCGTCAACAAGGCATCCGATGTCAGCCCCGAGCACCTGGCCATCGTCACCAAGCTGTGCGCCTCGCTCAACGCCGACGCGCGGATCATCACCGCCGATCGATCGAAGGTCGCGCTGGACCAGATCCTGGGCACCGGGCTGTTCGACGACGATCGCGCCGCCGAACATCCGCTCTGGGCCAAGGAGCTTTACGGCTATGCCAGCCATCGCCCCGAGAGCGAGGAATATGGCATCGAAAGCTTCGTATATCGCGCGCGCCAGCCGTTCGCGCCGCAGCCCTTCTGCGATTTTCTGACCGGCAACGGCTTGGAGGGCGTCGTGCGTGCCAAGGGCTTTTTCTGGCTGGCGACGCGGCCCGCCTGGGTCGGCGAACTGGCGGTGGCCGGATCGCAGACGATGACCGCGCGGCTCGGCCGGTGGTGGGCTTCGGTCCCCAAGAACCAGTGGCCGCACGACAACCAGTTCGAGGATTTTGTCGCGCACAACTGGGACAGGATCTGGGGCGACCGGCGGCAGGAGCTGGTGTTCATCGGTATCGACATGGACGAGGCGCGGCTGCGTGCAGCGCTCGACGCATGCCTGGTCGACGCCGATGGCTACACGCCCGAGAGCTGGCAGACCCTGCCCGATCCGTTTCCCGAATGGGGCGAGCATGCCCGCATCCTGGAAAGTGCCTGAGCCATGGCAGCGCTGAACCTTCTCGAACCCTGCGCCCCTGCCCACCAGCGCTGGGACGCGATCCACCATCCCCAAACCCGGATCGTGATTGACGAGGATGCGGTGCTGTTGCCGCGGGGCGATATCGAGCTGCTGCTGGATATCGCCCCCTTTGGCTACCGTGCGGCCGGAAGGCCCGACGCGCTGCTGGCCGACCTGCCAGCGCTGCCCGACAGTATCGCACGATGCATCGAGGATCTTGCCAGCCGCTTCGCCTCGCTCATGCAATGCGAGACGGTTCGCGTCCGGCTCGAGGGCGTTACCGGCAATGCCTGTCGCAAGGTGCATGCCGATTACACCGATCTCAGGCTCATCTGCACCCTGGCGGGGCCGGGTACCGACTATACGCTCGAAGACGATCCCGACGGACCGCTGCAGCGCATTTCGGCAGGATTGGTGGCGCTGTTCAAGGGGCACGAGTTCGGTGCGGGCCACAAGCCGTGCCTGCATCGCTCGCCACCGATCGAGGACAGTGGGGAACGCAGGCTGGTGCTGGTCATCGACACCCCGGCGCGCCACGGCGCGGGCTGATCAGCGCCCCGCTGGCTCGCGCAGCGTCAGCTGCCGACCAGGCGCGCCGCATCTCGCTGTGCCGGCCACCCCGAGCCTGCGGCTGGACGGGCGGCGGGCTGTCGTGACGGGCGCGGGTCGCGGCATAGGGCTTGCCTGCGCCGCTGCCTTTGCCGCTGTAGGAGCACATGTCTGTCTCATCGCGCGTTCGGCCAGCCAGATCGAAGCGGCCGCGGCGCAGATCGGCAACAATGCCGTCGCGCATGTTCTGGACGTGTCCGATCTAACAGCGGTTCGCGCGTTCTTTGCCGAACAGGATTCGTTCCATATCCTGCTGAACAACGCCGGGACAAACCGCCCGATGCCCTTATGGGATGTCGAAGAGCCAGATTTTGATGCGGTCGTCGATCTCAACCTGAAGGCCGCCTTTTTCGTGGCCCAGGCCTGTGCCAGACGGATGATCGAAACCTCTACCCAAGGAAGTTTCATCCATGTCTCCAGCCAGATGGGGCATGTCGGTGGCGCTTCGCGGTCGATCTATTGCGCCTCGAAATGGGGGCTCGAAGGCATGAGCAAGGCGATGGCCCTCGACCTGGCCCCGCATGGCATCCGGTCGAACACGTTATGCCCTACCTTCATCGAGACGGCGATGACCAGGCCGTTCTTTGAAGACCGAGCGTTTCTGGAGAGCGTGCTTGCCAAGATACCCCTTGGTCGGCTTGGCCAGATCGAGGATCTGATGGGGGCCGCGCTATTCCTCGCGTCAGATGCATCCGCCATGATGACCGGAACACACATGATCATCGACGGCGGCTGGACAGCGTCGTGATGCGCGAGGACCTTTCATTCCATCATTTCGCCCTGTCGGTCCCGGATATCGATGCAGCGGCTGATTGGTATTGAACGATGCTGGACTTTTCGATCGAACGCCGTTTCGACCTGCCCGGAAACATCAAGGCGATGTTCCTGCAGCGGGGCGCCCTGCGCATCGAGCTGTTCCAGGTACCCGCCCCCAAGCCGCTGCCGGACGAACGCCGCGATCCCCGCCGGGACCTGGAGACTCTGGGCAACAAGCATCTCAGCTTTCAGACGCGCCATTACGATCGGCTTCGCAAGAGATTGGAGGATCATGATGTCCGGATCATCCTCGACATCGGAGAGAACGACGAGCAGGGCTTTTTCTTCCATGACAATAACGACAACGTCATCGAGGTTCTTCGCAGCCCTGGCTGAAGCTGCACCAGCCAAGCCTCGCATCGTACTCGTTTCCAGCCAATCACGGTGACGCGCGTGTGATGGGAAGCCGCGAACTGGCGGCAGTCGATCCCCAGCCGTGCCCGATGGGCATTCACGAGGCCGACCAACGGTCAGCCCAAATCTCCCAATCGTAGAGCTGGAGTATCGTCGAGAGCGACGAGACGGACAGAGCATCTGCGCTGTGCAGTGCGTCTTCCAGATACGTCCTGTTCACTATCGCATTGCTGACAAGACGCCCGTCCATAAGCCGCGCGCTGATCATGTCCCGGTTGCGAATGAACACCTGGTCGTAAATGCCCTCGGGAACGCTTTTGCTCACCCTTCCGACAATGTGATCCGGCAGGAGGTCTCTGAACGCAGATCGCGCCAGGCTCCGGTCGATCCCGCCGTCAATCTGCTGCCAGGTCGGCAACCTGTAGCAGAGCTCGAGAAAGGGCTGGGCAAGCAAAGGACACAGCCGGTCGATTTCGCGCTGGCCCTGCACCGAGAGATGATAGTCGATGTTGAGATAGGCGGAAGTTGCGATCTGCAGATATTTGCCCTTGGGGAAATCCGCCGGCGCCACCAAGGTCGGGTGGATCCTCGCGATGGCGTCATCGAGTTTTGCCACGTCCGGGTTCAGAAAGGGCATCCTGGGCATGGGAGGTATCAGGTTGAGAACATAGCAGGTGCAGTCGGCTGGCGCGGCCATCTCTGAAAAGAGCCGGAAGACTGTCTCTCGCATCGACCAGCCGCTGCATTGGGCTGCATCGAGCAGTATCCGTGGAAGCCTGGCGAAGGGCTGCTTCTGGGCGACATAATCAAGCGCCGGATAGACGCCGGGCATATTGTACAGGACGATGTCGCCGCCAAACCCATAAGTGAAAGCGTCGACGTCGCGCTCGGCCGCTATGCCATGAAGATTTCCGGCCATTTGCAGGCAATCGAACACACTCGACGGAGACGCGCCCAATTCCTGTCGATCCAGCGATGGCAGATCGACGCGAGCAGGATCGAGCCGGGTTTCGATCAATTCGGCACCCGCATGCGCCGCCATGGCCCGGGTATAATGGCGCTCATCGCCGCGGAGCGAGTCACTGAAGTGCGTGACGCAGGTCAGCGCATCTCCAGGCCGGCTCGCCTGCAGACAAGCCAGCAGAATGGAGGAATCCAGGCCGCCCAGATTGTGCAGGATCTTGGCATAAGGTCGTGCCAGGGCGCCGGTTACCCCGATCAGTGTTTCTCGCAGCATGGCTGCCGCCTCGCTGCGGCCGATCACCAGACGATCCCCGGCCAGATGCACCGGATTCCACATATATTGGCGTTCGCGGTCGGCCCCGAACGTCGACAACTCGCCCGGCAGGACGGTCCCTATTTCAAGGATGCCGGTCGATGACTTGCAAATGTTGGGAAGAAGGGCTGCAGCTGCGACAGAGCCGAAATCCACCGTGAACGTCTGGCCGGGAAAGGTCCGGAACAGATCGGCGTTGGACGAAAATACGTCCATGTTCTTCCAGCGGATATGGTGACAAGGCAGGCCACCGCTCGGGTCACGCAAAAGGCTCAGGCTATGATCGACCGGATTGCATTCGATGGCGACATAGGCCCCCCATATGTTCTCGAACAGCCATCTTGCCTGAGCCCGCAGTCCTGAAACGCCCGAAACGTCGCAAATGGAGCGCGCGCGCCATTCGGGATAGCCGCCGGAACGGCTGATGACTCGGCCGAGGATGAAGACCCCCGGCTCGAACAGCGACGTGCGGAACGCCCCCGAGGGGTCCCCCGTATCCCAGATCGATATGGTCCGATCGGTATAGCGATTGTGCCAGGTCGCGGCGCTGCGGGCGCCAAGCCGGTCCATGATTTCAGCGATGTCGGATTCTGGCAAGTCTTCGCCGCCGCGGCTCGAAAACACGAGGTATCGGTACACCTATACCTCCATGATGACTTCATAGTCATGGACGGTAGCTGCCTCATCATCGAGCAATGCATTGTCCCGTTCGAGCCAGGCATGCGCCCGGAAGGGACGAAGCCTGACACCAAATCTCCATGATATTTCCGATAGATGGTCCTTGAAGAACAGGATCATGCAGAGCGTGTCGAACAGGCAATTGCCACCCTTCCGGTAGATCAGCGGGCGGATACGCTTGTAGAGTTCCAGCTGGTCCACAAATCGGGGCCAGTCGGCGCAAGGGGGAGCCTCTCGCTTCCATCGCCCGACCCGCGCGATGATCGCGTCGAGGGTAAGTGCCTTCAACATCGCCTTGGCCGCAGTCGCGCACCAGAGCAGGCGCAAAACATCGCGGAAGGCAAGAAGATCGGATCGCGGGCCTATGCGCCTGGGCAGTTCCTTGAGAGGCTGTGTGTAAAGCCATCTTTGGAAGCGTTTGCCACCGAGCCCTGCAACCAGCAGCCCCTGCGCCTGAAGATCGGCAGCAACGGCAAGTGCCTCTGCGGGCGCGGGCGTGGGCGGGGGTGTGGATAATCCAGCGACCGGACCGTCCTGCTCGATCGCGATGAGCGGCATGATCAGCTCGGCGTCTTCACTCGACAGGAAGGAATATCGGTCGGCTGTCGCATCGAAGAAAATCATGCAGCGGTCACAAAATGCCAGGTGGACATTTGCTGGTAGAGTGAAGCAGGCCTGCAATGCCTGTGCTCCTTAGAATTTCATGAAATGCTGTCGCATGGCAGAAGCGATGACTGCGCCATGGTTGAATTCTTGATCCACGACAGGTGCAAGGCCAGAAGCGGATGCGTGGCAGATGGTCTGCTCCGCGCCCCTTGAGAAGGACAGGCAATCGACATCCACTACGGATCCTCCCGCCATCAGGAAGCAGGACGTTGCTGGCTTCGATAAAATGCCGCCTTCTCGACGCGACCCTTGACGCAAACGATAGCCAAGAAGGCGGCAAGTGGCATTACCTCCAGTCGGTCGAGCCTAGGAACGTCCAGCCTTCAAGCGCCCATCCGAAACCGCCCTTGGTCAGCTTGCTGGCGCGGCCAAGATCCACGACGCGGCTCGATGCCTTCGATCCGACTTTAATATTAGTCTTCTTGAACATCTCTGAACTCCATTTTGCGAATCGGGCTTACACCCGATTACAAAATCTGTCTCTTACTCAATAGCTTGTCAACACGATGAATATCACAGCCATTTCGGATGAATCTTTATTCAAGATTAGTCGCAAAAAGATCAGAATTCCCTCGGGAACCGCGCACCCCGATGCTTGCGGCGCACAGTCGCAATAAATAAATTGCAGATCGATACTCGTCGCCGAATCAGGGCCGATTTTTGGGACGAGTTTGGCAAACCCGCGACGCGTCGCGTCGATCAATCTCCATTGACCCTCAGGATTTCGCGAATTTTGATCGCGAGCGCGTCCAGTTGGAAAGGCTTGGTCATGATCGACATGTCGCGGTCGAGCTGGCCCTGGCGGATCGCCGAATTTTCCGCATAGCCGGTGATGAACAGCACCTTGAGCTCGGGTCGCAGCATGCGCGCTGCGTCGGCCACCTGGCGACCATTGAGCCCGCCGGGCAAGCCGACATCGGTAATCAGCAGGTCGATCCGCGTATCGGATTCGAGAATGCGCAGACCCGACGGCCCGTCCGATGCCTCGATGGTGGCATAGCCGCCTTCGGCCAGCACCTCGCCCACCAGCATCCGCACCGTCGGCTCGTCATCGATGACCAGCACCGTTTCCCCCAGGCTCGCCGGCAGCGCCGGTCCAGGTTCGGGCGTCGTCAACTCGGCATCCAGATCTGCATGATGGCGAGGCAGGTACAGGCACATCGTGGTGCCTTGTCCGATCTCCGAATAGACGCGCACCTGACCGCCCGACTGGCGGACAAAGCCATAGATCATCGACAGCCCCAGTCCCGTTCCCTGCCCCAAGGGCTTGGTCGTGAAGAACGGATCGAAGGCCTTGGCGATCACGTCGCGCGTCATTCCCGTGCCGGTATCGGTGACACACAGAGAGATATACTGGCCCGGTTTCAAGTCCTGTTCTGCAGCCGACCGATCATCGAACCACTTGTTCGCGGTCTCGATGGTCAGCCGACCACCCTCGGGCATGGCATCGCGCGCATTGATGCACAGGTTGAGCAGCGCGTTTTCGAGCTGGTGCGCATCGATATGGGTCGTCCATAGGCTGCTGGCCTCGACAATCTCGAGCTGCACCTGCGGGCCGACGGTGCGCCGCACCAGCTCTTCCATGCCGGACACCAGCCGGTTGACGTCGACGGTCCGGGGGTCGAGCGTCTGACGCCGCGAAAACGCGAGCAGCCTGTGCGTCAGGGCTGCGGCCCGCTTTACCGCCCCCTGCGCCGCATGGGCATAGCGATCGAGGGTATCGAAACGCCCCTGGGCGATTCGCGCCTGAATCATTTCAAGGCTGCCGCCGATCGCCGCGAGCAGATTGTTGAAGTCATGCGCCAGCCCTCCGGTCAGCTGGCCCACAGCCTCCATCTTCTGCGCCTGACGCAGCGCCTCCTCGGTCCGCAGCAACTGCCCGGTGCGCTCTTCCACCCGCGCCTCGAGCGTGATGTTGAGATCGCGAAGCTCGGCTTCGGCGCGGGCGCGCTCGATATGGGCCCATGACCGGTCGGCAACGTCGCGGATCAGCGCAAGCTCGTCCTCGCTCCACGCGCGCGGCGCCCCGTCATGGATGGCCATCAGCGCGACCAGCCGCCCCTCGCGGATCAGCGGCATGCAGATGGTCGCGCCGATCCCGATCTGCTGAAAGGTCGCGGCTTCCTCAGGCGCAAGCTCGGCCACGATATCCTGAATGACCAGGGGGCGCCCGGCGCGCAGTTCCCGCACGGCACGTTTGCCGAACAGGGCAAGGCTGTAGCGTCCGATGATGCTCTCCAGCCCCGGCGCCGCCCAATCGCCGCGAATGGTGAACCCGTCCTGGTCGTCGTCCAGATAAGCATAGGCGCAGCTGGTGACGCCCATATGCTCGCCCACCATCCAGGTGGTGATCGCCATGACCGCATCCGCGTCACCTGCTTCCGTGGCTGCCCTTCCGACCGAATCGAGAAAGGTCAGCCTTTGATTGGCGACCCGCAAGGCGAGCTCCGCCCGTCGCCGCTCCACGGCAATGCGCGTGCGAGCGGCGACCTCGCGCACGAAATCGATCTCGTCTTCGCGCCAGCTGCGCGGCGTACCATGATTCAGATAGAAGAGCGCGACCATCACGCCCTGCTCCATCACCGGCATGTTGACGACAGCCTGAGCGGTGATCGCTTTCAGCGCGTCGGCGGTGGCGATGGTGCGCGGATCGGTTTCCGCATTCTCGAACCAGACCGTCTCGCCCCTGACCAGGTCGTCAATATAGGTGCCATAGTCGCGAAAATTGAGCGTGCCTGCCAGGCTGGCGACACTCGGCGCATTCCAGTCCTTTTCGATGGTGATCGTTTCGGCCACCGGATCGACCGTGCCATAGCCGGCGCGATCGACATCCAGCGTTTCGCCCAGGATCTGCGCTGCCGCGAACGAGATATCGGCGCCATTGTCGAGATCGCGAAACGCATCCGACAGCGCGATCAGGCCCTGGCGCATCCGTTCGGCACGCACCCTGTCGGTGATGTCGAGCGAAATGCCGGTGAGCTTTGCGTACCGGCCATCGGAATGAACGGTCGGCCTTCCGCGCAAGGCCACCCGGCGGATCTCGCCCTGCAGCGTCTGAACCTTGCACTCGATATCGCAATCCATGCGGCGCTCGATGCTGGAGGCCAGGCTCTGGCGCACGAACTCGCGGTCATCGGCATGCACCGCGGCCAGAAGATCGTCATAGCTGAGCGGCTGATCATCGCGGAATCCGAAATTGACGCGGAAGGCCGGCGAGGTCTCCAGTGTCATTTCGGGCGATGTCAGGCTCCAGGCGCCGAACCTTCCCGCTTCCAGCGTGAAGCGCAGTTCGGCGTCACTCGCCTTCTGCTCGCGCAGGCGGCCCGCGAGTTCGGAGACCAGCGCCGCATTGCTGCTTTCAAGATTGGCCAGCCGCTCGCGTTCGAGCGTCACGTCGAGCTGGCTGGCGAAGAAATAGGCGAGCTCGCCGGCGGCATCCCTGACCGGCGCAATCAGCAAACGGTTCCAGAACGGCTCGCCGTCCTTGCGATAGTTGAGCAGATCCAGCTCGATCGGCCGCACATCCTCCAGTGCTTGACGCAGCCGCGCGACAGCTTCCCGGTCCGTGTCCGCGCCCTGCAGAAAGCGGCAATTGCGCCCGATGATTTCGTCGCGCTCATAGCCGGCAAGCCGGCAGAAGGCATCGTTGACGAACACGATCGGATTGTCGGGCTGGCGAGGGTCGGTGATGACCATGGGCATGCGCGTGGCGCGCACGGCAGCAATGAAGGGATCGGTATTTGCATCGCTTCCGTCGATCGCGGCGGCAATGCGGGCGGCGTCGAGTTGCGCCTGTTCGGCATGCGTCATTGGCTGATCATGCAGGTGAGCGATCGCAGGGAGATAAGGGGCACGCCTGAATTCCGTAAGTGAAAGAAATATCTCCAGCCAACTCGGAAGCGGTCGATCAGTTCCTCATTCCGGCCCAGGGCGGCAAAGGGAAGGGATCGCCACCGTGTGCGATCCCTTCCCGCTGCAAACCATCAATCGACGATGATCGCATTGCCCATGCGATAGCCGCGTTCGGCCATTTCCTCGATATAGTGCACCCGTTCGTGCTTCAGCTCAACGGCATATTCTTCCCAGGCGTCGCGGCGATCCTCGATATCGGTCGCCCGGCGCAGGTCGCTGCCCAGCTCCTTCTGCGCCTCGGTGACGTTGATGCGATAATCGAACCACAGCCGGTTCTCGATCCCCGCGATCGGTAAGGTGATGATGCGCGCTTCCTCGGCGCGGGCGACCTGTTCCTCCTGCAGCATCGGGACCGCTGCCGTGGCTGCGGCAGCGAAGCCCAGAAAGGCGATCGACGTCGTGACAAATTTGATCATGCTATTCTCCCTTTGCTGAGTACCGCCATGGCAAGCGGTCAAAAGGAAAACGATCGGCAGATCCGGTTTAATCCGTCGATGGTGCAGATTCTTTCGGCCGCGCACCGAGCGGCGATGGGTCAGAAAAAGGAAGGCGGACGCCGGGAGACGTCCGCCTCGAGGAGGCAGCGGTTTGCTGGCCGCACAGGCAGCGAGCAGCACACCGCAGCTGGGTTTGGCTTCAGGACAAGCCGATCATTCCGAAGGCTCCGCCGCTTCTGGCGCAGCCGCTGTGCTGCCGGTCTCGGCCAGAACCAGCGCATTGCCAGAGGCCGAGAACATGCCGGCCGGCAGCGAGCGTGTGACATTGCCCTGTTTCACCACGATCTGCTCGACCTCGCCCCGGCTGTTCGCGACGACTTCCTTCACCTTGCCGAGCGATGATCCGTCGGCCAGCGTGACCGGCATGCCGCGGCTGACCATGGCAGCACCGTCGCCAGCCGCTGCCGCGCTGCCCGCAACGGCCAGCGGACTGGCCAGCAGCGATCCGCTTGCAGAGCCAGCGCCGCTTCCCGCCGCGGTCGCTCCGGCAGGCATTGTCACCCCCCGCACGCTTGAAACAGCCTCGCCAGCGCGGGCGCGCGTTCCCTGTGCGATGGGGGCAACCGCGCCGGTCAGGGCGTCCGTGCCGATCAGCCGGGCCTGCGCGCTGCCCTGGCCGCTCGCCGTGCCGGAGCCTTGCGCCTCGGTCATCGTGCCGGCGGGCGGCACCACGATATCGGCCAGGCTGGCGGTCGAGGCCAGGACCGAGCCGTTCGCGCTGCGCTGAGCCGAGACGGTACCGCGCCGCACATCGACCGATTGCGTGCCGCTGGTCGAGCCATTGGCCTCGGCCGAACCGCGTACGGTGCGCGTGGTCCGCTCGAGCGAGCCGCTGACCGGGCGTTCGATCCCTCCCCCGAGCGTACCGCCCAATGTACTGCCCAGAGTTCCACCCAATGCGCCGCCAAGTCCGCCACCGCCGAGCAGTTGCGCCTGGGCGGCAGCCGGGATGAACGCGACCGTCGCGGCGGCAATCAGAATCTTCTTCATGATGGGTTCCTTTCAGCTTGAACGCGGGCATCACTGCCTGCCCGTCTGAAAGGACAACGGATCACCTGGCCTGTTTAATTCACGGCCTAGCCTGAAAGTTCACGGCTTGCGGGCGCATTGTTCGCACAAAAGACCGCGCCCGAAACGTCTGTCTTCACCCCTGGGCCCCAGATCGCGCGCTTCCCGATCAAGCCTCGCCTGCCAGTCGCCGTGCCTGGCCAGCGCATCGGCAAGTCTGATGGCGACCAGCGGCGTGGCGAACGATGTGCCGCGCAGGATGACCGGCCTGCCCCGGGCATTCATCGCGTAAACCTCTGCCCCGGGCGCGGCATAATCGACATGCAGTGCCCGCCCCGCCTCGATCAGCGCGCGCCCCTTCCGGTCCACTCCGGTCACCGCCACGACAGCGTCATAGGATGCGGGATAGGCAGGCGGCGCAGCCGGCCCGTCATTGCCCACCGCTGCAACGATGACGATGCCGCGTCGCTGCGCCTGCCGGATCGCGCGTTCGAGCACGGCATTGCGCGGGCCGACCAGGCTGATCGTGACCAGCTTGCAGCCACTGCTCGCCAGCCAGCCAAGTGCCCGGACGATGGCCAGCGCGTTGCCTCCGGCGGGGTCGCTGCCATAGACATCCGCCACCCACAGCCGGCCTGCGCCTTCATTGCGCAGCAGGCTGACGATCGCGCTGCCATGATCGGAGGCCAGCGGGGCCCCTTTGGCAAAGCCCTTGATGGCCATCAGGCGAAAGGATGGCCCCGGTGCACCATCGATGATGCCGATGGGCGTATCGACCGGCGCTCCTGCGGTTGCCGCCAGCAGCGCGGAGCTGGGCAGAGCCGAACTCTGCCGGCCGAGCGAACCCGATTGCGAGTGCAGATTGTCCACAGCGATCTCGGCCTCGGGCGCGGCCTTGCGCGCCAGCGCTTCGGCCCTGGCGAGGCTGAGACCAGCCGGAACGCGCAGCCGCACGATCGCGAGATCGAGGCCCTCGATCTGTTCCTCGGCGATCACCGAAAAACCCGCGCGCCGGAGGGCATCCATCGCGCCTTCGGTCGGAGCGGTGACCAGGATCTCGCCGCGCCGCGCCAGATCGCCGCGCATGTCACGTTCGACCAGATCGCGGTTCTGCCGCAGCAGCTGGGTGAATCGCCGGTCGCGCAACTGCAGCAGCCGGTCAGCCTCGCGCTGGGCCAGCCTGCCCATTCCGTCGATCCCATTTCCGGCCGTGTCGAGAAGGTCGCCGACCCCGCGCCCGATGCCAGGCAACCCGACATTGCCCAGCGGCGTTTGCAACTGCGCAAACAGCGGTGTTGCCGCAAGCAGCGCGCCGCAGGTCAGCATGCTCAGGATCATGGCGGGGATGCGCATTTCGTTTCCGTCCGATTTTTTCGCTTAACCATGGATGAAACGCACGAGGCCAGCCGTTTCATCCATCAGAAAGGCCTGGACCCTGACACAAACGTTCGAGACCCTGCTCGTCGACCTGCTGCCGCGAATGCGGCGGTTCGCCTATGGCCTGACCGGGGCATCGGCGGATGCCGACGATCTGTGCCAGATGGCGATCGAACGGGCGCTGGCGCGTCGCGACCAGTGGCAGCGGGGAACGCGCCTCGATAGCTGGATATACAAGATCATGCGCAACCTGTTCATCGACGAAATCCGCGCCACCCGGCGCCGCCGCGAAACCTTCGTGCCAGACGAGGCAGGGCTCGCGATCGGTGCCGAAGGCGGCCAGGAGGCGACGGTCGAACTCGCGATGATCGACCGGGCCATGCTGCGCCTTCCCGACGAACAACGTGAAGCGGTCCTGCTGGTGATGGTCGAAGGCTGTTCCTACAAGGAGGCGGCCGAGATTGTCGGCTGTCCTGTCGGCACGCTCAACTCGCGCCTGGTGCGCGGTCGCGACGCGCTGATGGACCTGCTGGAGGATGCGGCATGACCGTGACGCCCGAAATGATCGCCGCCTTTGCCGATGGCGAGCTAGGCGCAGACGAGAGGCGTCGGGTGGAAGCCGCGATCGCGGCCGATCCCGAATTGGCAGCGCAGCTCGAGCGGCATCGCAGGCTCAAGGGCCTGCTAGCGGCCCGCTATGCGCCCATCGCCGCAGAACCGGTCCCCGATCGGCTGCTGACCCTGATCGCGCAATCCGCGCATGCCGAGACAGGCTCGGGCGAGGTCGTGAGCATGGCGCAGGCGCGCGCCAGACGCAGTCTTGCCCCGATGGTGCGGCGCTGGTTGCCGGTGGCAGGCCCCGCCCTGGCGGCATCGCTGGTGCTCGCGATCTGGCAGCCCTGGCAGGGTTCACAGCCAGCGGGTTATGCGGATAGCGCGCTCGCGACCGTGCTCGAGTCCCGGCTCGTGGCGGAGCAGCCGACCAACGCCGATCCGCGCATTCTGCTCAGTTTCCAGGCCAGAGATGGTTCGGTCTGTCGCGCATGGCGCAGCACCGCCGATGGCGGCATCGCCTGTCGTGACGGAACGGGCTGGAAAGTGACCAGGCGTTTCGCCGGGTCGCCGGAAGCGGACCGCGAATACCGGCAGGCGGGCAGCGACGCGGACATTCTTGCCGTCGCGCAGGAGATGGCGAAAGACGGAGCGATGGATGCGCAGGCGGAGCGAAGTGCGCGCGCCGCTAGCTGGCTCAACCTTCGATGATCGATGCCAGCGCCCGCGCGACGCGGGGCAGTGTCTCGGGATGCGACCACATCGGGTGTTCGCGCGAGCGATCTGACAGCTCGGTTTCGCGCCCCGCCAATATTCCGCCGATCGCCCCGCCCATGAAGACGAGGCGCTGGTTGAGCAGCTCGCTTGGGCAATGCGCCATCAGCCGCCGAACCTCTTCCAGACAGCGCTGATAGCCCGAGTTCCAGCGCCCCTCGAGCGCGTCCATGAACAATGCGCGGTTCGAGAGCTGGAGCCCAACCACGAAGCGGTTGTAGCATTCTCCCCAGGACGGAGGGTCGGGGTCGATCGACGTCTCGACCAGGATCTCCATCACCTCGAGCACGCTGTGCGGGCCGCCCGCGGCCTTGGCACGATCCAGCGCGGCATTGCGGCGCGCATCGATCGCCTGCGCGCCATCGACGACAAGCTGCCGGATCAGCGCCTCTTTCGACCCGAAATGATAGGTGATCGCGGCATGGTTCTTCTGCCCTGCCGCCTCGGCAATCTGCCGCACGGTGACGCCATCGATCCCGCGTTCGGCAAAAAGCTTGAGCGCCACCGCCTTCAGATGCTGCGGCGCCGGAGATTGCGCGGTCGACGGGTCACGGGCCATGCCCTGCATTTGCCATTGACAGCTTGATGCGTCAAATGCATTTATCCATATGGATAACGGAGAGGTAGCGGATGATCGAGGGCATAAACCTCGCGGCGCTGGAAGGCTGGATGGACGCCCAAGGGGTCGGGACCGGGCCGATCGCCGAAGCGCGGCTGCTGTCGGGCGGGACGCAGAACATCCTGATGCGTTTTCGCCGGGGTGACGCGGCCTATGTACTGCGAAGGCCTCCGCCGGTGCCTCGCGCCAATTCGAACGACACGATGCGGCGCGAGGCGCGCGTGCTCGCGGCGCTTGATGGCAGTGCGGTGCCGCATCCGCGATTGATCGCGGCCTGTAGCGACGAGGAGGTGCTGGGCGTCGCCTTCTATCTGATGGAGCCAGTCGAGGGGTTCAATCCGACCGAGGGCCTGCCGGAATTGCACGCGAACGACGCCGATGCGCGCCACCGGATCGGGCTGTCGATGGTCGAGGCGATCGCCGCGCTCGGCGCGATCGACTATCGCGCGGTCGGGCTCGACGGCTTCGGCAAGCCCGACAACTATCTCGAACGACAGGTCGGGCGCTGGAGGGCGCAGCTTGCCGGCTATGCCGATCTTCCCGGCTGGCCCGGCCCCGGCGCGATCCCCGGCGTCGATCGCGTCGCGAGTTGGCTCGATGCCCATCGACCTGCGGATTGCCACCCCGGCATCATCCATGGCGATTTTCACCTGGCCAATGTGATGGTGCGTCCCGACAGCGGTAACCTGGCGGCAGTGGTCGACTGGGAATTGAGCACGATCGGCGATCCGCTGCTCGATCTGGGCTGGCTGCTCGCGACCTGGCCCGAGGACGATGCGCCGCGCGCCACCGATGTCGCCATCACGCCATGGGAGGGGTTTGCGAGCCCAGACGAACTGGTGGCGCATTATGCCGAGACGAGCGGGCGCGATCTGTCGGCACTCGACTGGTACGTCGTGCTCGCCTGCTTCAAGCTCGGGATCATCCTCGAGGGCACGCACGCGCGCGCCTGCGCCGGCAAGGCGCCGAAGGACACCGGCGATCGCCTGCACGCGCATACAATCGACCTGTTCGAACGCGCGCTGCGCCGCATCAGATGAAGGAGCAGCCATGATAGACGATACCGATTTCACGGGCCGCAAGGTGCTGGTCGTCGGCGGGTCGAGTGGCATCGGCAACGGCATCGCACGCGCCTTTCGCGCGCGCGGCGCCGAGGTGCATGTCTGGGGTACCCGCCCGTCGGCGAGCGACTATGATCCGGCGGACGGATCCGATCTCGCCGGACTGGGCTATAGCTGTGTCGATGTCGGTAATCCCGATGCGATCGAGGCGGCAGATCTGCCATTCGATAGCCTCGATGTGCTGATCATGTGCCAGGGCACCGTGGTCTATCGCCGCGGCGAATTCGAGCGCGAAGGCTGGGACCGGGTGATGGCGGTCAATCTCGACAGCCTGATGCACATATCGCGCAAGTTCCGCGCACAGTTGTCGCAGGCGAACGGATCGATCGTCATCGTCAGCTCGATTTCGGGGCTGAAGGCCAATATCGGCAATCCCGCCTATGCCGCATCCAAGGCGGGGGCGATCAGCCTCACCAAGACACTCGGCCAGGCCTTCGCCGCCGATGGCATCCGCGTCAACGGGCTCGCACCCGGGCTGGTCGATACCAAGCTGACCAAGGTCACCACACAGAATGCCGAGCGGCTGCAAGGCGCGCTCGCGCAGATCCCGCAAAGGCGGATGGGCACGCCTAAGGACATGGCGGGCGCTGCGATCTTCCTCGCCTCGCCGCTCGCTTCCTATGTCACCGGCCACACGCTCATCGTCGATGGCGGGCTCTCCCTGTAACGAAAGGCAGACACATGAACTTCGAATATAGCGACAAGGTCGCCGGGCTGATCGCGCAAATCGAGGCGTTCATGGACGAGCATGTCTATCCGAACGAGCAGGCCTATTACGACTTCGTCCACGACCAGAACAACCGCTGGCAGGAATGGCCGGGGATGGAGGCGCTGAAGGACAAGGCGCGCGCTCAGGGGCTGTGGAACCTCTTCCTGCCGCACGAATATGGCGAATTCTCCCCGGGCCTCACCAATCTCGAATATGCGCCGCTCGCCGAGCTGATGGGCCGCGTTCCCTGGTCGAGCCAGGTGTTCAACTGCTCCGCGCCCGATACCGGCAACATGGAGGTGCTCGCCAAGTTCGGCTCGCCCCAGCAGCAGGACAAATGGCTGAAGCCGCTGCTCAACGGCGAGATCCGCTCGGCCTATGTCATGACCGAGCCGCAGGTCGCCTCGTCCGACGCCACCAATCTCGAACTGTCGATCATCCCCGATGGCGACGACTATATCATCAATGGCCGCAAATGGTGGATATCGAACGCGATGCACCCGCGCTGCGAGATCTTCATCGTGATGGGCAAGACCGATTTCGACGCGCCGCGCCATGCGCAGCATTCGCAGATCCTCGTCCCGCGCGACACGCCCGGCGTGACGGTCGTCCGCCACCAGACCGTCTTCGGCTCGTACAATTCGCCGGGCGGCGAATCCGAGCTCCGCTTCGACAATGTCCGCGTGCCGAAGGAGAATCTGATCCTGGGCGAAGGCCGCGGGTTCGAGATCGCGCAGGGACGCCTGGGTCCCGGCCGCATCCATCATTGCATGCGCTCTATCGGCCAGGCGCAGCGCGCGCTCGAACACATGGCATGCCGCGTCGACAGCCGCGTTGCCTTCGGAAGGAAACTCGCTGATCAGAGCAGCATCCGGCAGGACGTGGCGAGGAGCTTCTGCGAGATCGAGATGGCGCGGCTGCTGACGCTGAAGGCGGCCGACGCCATGGACCGCTATGGCAACAAGCAGGCGAAGGACCTGATCGCCGCGATCAAGGTGGTCGCGCCGACCATGGCCCAGACCGTCGCCGACCGCGCGATCCAGGCGCATGGCGGCATGGGCGTCAGCGAGGACACGCCGATCGCGTATTTCTTCACGCTCAACCGCTATGTCCGGATTACCGACGGCCCCGAAGAGGTGCACATGGCGCAGCTCGGCAAGCAGAAGATCGCCGAATATGTCGCCGCGAACCGGCGCTGAACACCAGGGGGAGGCAAGCTTATGAAGGCCCTACGCTATTACGGCGCGCACGACATCCGCTACGAGAGCATGGACGACCCGGTGCCGCAATCGGAGCGCGATGCGATCGTGAAGGTCTCGGCCTGCGCGATCTGCGGCAGCGATCTCCACATCTATCACGGCCACGGCTTTTCGGAGGATATCGGCTTCTGCGTCGGGCATGAGGCGGTGGGCGAGGTCGTCGAAACCGGACGCGGCGTGTCGCGGCTCAAGGTGGGGGACAAGGTGATGATCCCTGCCGCCGTCGGCTGCGGATCGTGCCGCCATTGCCTCGCCGGGGTGGTCAACCTGTGCGAATATGGCATGGGCTCGTGCTATGGCCTGTCGGCAAAGCTGCAGGGCTCGCAGGCCGAAGCGGTGCGCGTGCCCGCCGCCGACGTCAACGCGGTGCTGATCCCCGAGGGCGTGTCGGAGGAACAGGCGCTGCTGATGACCGACGCGCTCGCGACCGCCTGGTTCGGCGCGCGCAATGCCGATATCGTGCCGGGCAGCAGCGTCGCGGTGATCGGGCTGGGGCCGATCGGCCTGATGGCGGTCGAAAGCGCCTTTGTCATGGGCGCGCATGTCGTATACGCGATCGATCCCATCGCCGAGCGCCGCGCTCTGGCCGAGGCGGCAGGGGCCATTGCGCTGTCCCCCGACATGGCGATCGACACCATCCGCGAGGCCACAAAGGGCCGCAAGCTCGATTGCGCGATCGAGGTGGTCGGACGCGACGAGACGGTCGATCTGGCGCTGCGCCTCGTCCGCGCGCGCGGCACCGTGTCGGTCATCGGGGTGCAGCAGTCGCGGCGCTATGCCTTTCCGCTCGAACGCTTTTTCGCGGCGGGCCTGACCTTCCGTGCCGGCACATGCTCGGTGCCCGAGGAACTGCCGACGCTGTTCCCGCTGGTCCAGTCGGGGCGCCTCAGGCCGGAAAAATATATCAGCCACCGCCTGCCCTTGAGCGCGGGGGCCGAGGCCTATGCCCTGTTCGACGCGCGCGACGCCGGCGCGCTGAAGATGGTGCTGACGCCCGACTAGACGGCGATGCACACGGTGGCGTCTGCACGAAGATCGACGCGCCCCTCAAGGCAGCGGGCCGGTATAAAGACCTGCAATTCCAAGCGCGTAATCCGATCCCGACAGGCTCGCCTGAACCATCGCCAGGGCTTCACCTGCCGCACGCTTGCCCTCCAGTGTCGCCAGCCGCTGGCGCAGCTGATCGGGACGCGCGGCGGTGGCGATCGCGATGATATGGTCTGCGCCGAACGGCGGCTGAACGCCAGCCTCCATCTGCACGACGAAGTCCGGCGACAACGCCTCGCCCTCGGCCGGACGGGACCGTCTGGGAAACAGCGACTGGATGGTGCCGTCGCCTGCGATATTGAATGCGGTGAGATATTTGAGCGTATCGGACCTGTTGCCACCGAATCCGATTGGCACGCGGCCGCTGGCAAAGCGCTTCTGCGCACCGTCCTGCCCTATCGTGACCGCGAGCGGATGCGAGGTCGCCAGCGCCCTGAAACCCGGCAGCGCCCGCCACTTGTCCGTGACACCGGCAATGAAAACTGCATCGCCAGTTCTGGCGTCCTTCTCGGCGACCTGGTCTCCCAGACCGTTGGCGACGACCTGGCCGCGCGCGACGTCCCAGATCAGCATCGCTTGCTGGCGGTCTTGCACCAGCTTGACCCCGGCGGGCGCAACCCCATCGCCGATGATCGCCAATGTCAGCTCTGCCGGCACCACGCGCGCCGCAGCTTCGGTCGATTTCGGGCGTGTGGCAAAGACCCAGGGCTCGCCTCCCCTGCCGGGAAGGAAATTGACACTCGCGCCCTGGCGCTGCTCGTTGGCCATGTCTGCGGCGAGTACCAGCATTTGCCGAAACTCTGCCATTGTCGAGGCGCCCCTTCCGTTGCCATCGATGTCGCCGAGGATTGACCGAGAGAGGAAATAGCTGACAGCGCCATGCGGAACGCCGTCGATGAACACCTCTTGCACGGCCTCGCTGTCCTTGGCTCCGGCAACGAAGATCACGTGCTCCAGCTCGGTCGTCTCCATTCCTTTGGTGGCGACCGGCAGTGGAGGCAGCGCATCATTTTCGATCGGGCCGTAATTGGCAAACCGTCGCGATAGCAGACCCACCCGGGGATCAGCATCGCGGGTCATGGTGCCGCTATGGCAGGAATCCGCGACGAACAGGACGTTCACGCCCTTGGGAACCGCCGACAGCAGCGCAAATATCTCGTTATCGACGATCCGCTGCCCGCTTTGCTTGCCTTTGGTATTGAAGCCCGAAAGCAGGAAAACCTCATCGAGGCCATCTTCCTCGTCGCCGGCTATGCGTTCGGTCTCCTGGCCGCCATGCCCGGCATAGGTGATGATCAGCCATCCCGATTGCCTTGCCGCGGCCTCAGCCAGGCGCCTCGCTTCCGCAAATATGCGTTCGCGCGTGGCCGCGCCATCGAGCAGCAGCACGACCTCGTCAGCATTTCTCTTGTTCAAAGCCTCGGCAATGATGCGAGCGTCGTTGACGGCGCCATTCAGGTCGCTGAGGGTGTCATACTGGTCTATACCGATGACAAGCGCGTGAACGGTTTTGGCACGCGCTGGCTGGCTGGTGGCGAGCGCGGCGAGAACCGGCGTCAGCGCAAGCAGCAGAAAGCGGGTCATCTGCACGCTATCTGCGGATCAGTTCGACACGACGCGACATCTGATCGCGCTCGGCTTCGGAATAGGCGCTCTTGTCATCGGGCTCATAGGGCTGCTCTTCACCACGCCCCTCGGCACGAATGGTGCCGCGATAACCGTTCTTCAGCAGATATTCCTTCACGACCATGGCGCGGCTCTGCGACAATCGAAGATTATAGTCGGCGTCACCCTTGGCATCGGTGTGACCGACAAGGATGATCTCGCGCCCCTTAGCGGAGTCGTTCGCAAGCAATGACACCAGATCCACGAGAGCGTCCTGCCCCTTTGTGGTCAATTCGGTGCTGTCGAAGACGAACTGAACCGGCAGCGCGGCAGGCCTGAACGTCACGCCCCGCAGCGAGTCGGCAGACAGTCCGACCTGCTGGCCCGATCGCGTCCGCGCGCTTTTGACATAGGTGGGAGACAGGAGCGCCGCCTCCTCCGCCTTGGATCGCAGCGCCACCAAAATGGCGTCGCCAGGCCTTCTGGGCGTTGCGACCTCATCTGCGATTTCGATCAGCGCGTCCTGATAGCGCGCAGCCGCTTTGGCAAAGTCGCGCCGACCTGCCGCAATATCGCCCAGCGTGGCCAGCGTCTGCCAGGGCCGCCCATAGCGGAGCGACTGCTCCAGCGCCGCCTCGTCGACCGGGGAGCCTTTCATCGCCCGGTTGTACATCGCCGCAGCCAGGCGCTGCCCGATCCATGTCTTGAGCGCCGGATCGCACCGGTCGGCAGCCGCATAAGTTGCAGTCAGCGCCGCTTCATCGAGAGCCGTCGCCGCGATGCGTGCCTGATCGCCGATCGCCGTGCAGTCCTGAGCCTGTACGGGCGTTGCCATCAGCATGGCGGTCAAGGCACAGGAACGGAACATCACCTCACCTCATAATCGGCAAATCCCAGCGCCCATTCGCCGCCCTGGCCCTGGGCGCCTCGCGCGCCGCCATCGCCGATTGGAGCTCCCAGCCGCGCGAGCAGGCCATCGAGCGAACGCATGGTTGCAGCGGGATCGGATTGCGGAGCCATGTCCGCCCGCACCTGTGCATCGAGAAAGGCCTCGAGGTCGCTGGCCACGACTGCCAGCAGCCTGCCGCGGCCCCTGGGTTCGCTCGCGACAAGCTCGAACCCGTAAGTGGCGTCCGGAATGCGCAGCGGGGCATTGGCGCGAATCAGACCCGACTTGTTGCTGACTTTCGAGCGGGGATTGGGAAATATGAGGATCAGGTCGTTATTGGCTGTCTCTTATACACATCTCC
>NZ_LSIS01000294.1:0-8478 GCF_001556365.1 Blastomonas sp. CCH1-A6
GAACTGTGCCGGATAGTCCTATCTTACGCACCCACCCCCGCTCAGCCTGAGCCTGACGAAGGCCCCGCGCAGCGCTCGCCTCCCAACGTGCCGTCACCCCCGCGAAGGCAGGGGTCCCGCTTCTGCGCCGTGCGAGCCCTAAAGCGGGATTCCCGCGTTCGCAGGAATGACGATGTGCGATATGGGGCCCTCGCGCGGGGCCTTCGACAGGCTCAGGCTGAGCGGATGTCGTCAGGGGCTCCGAAAAGGGAGCGCCGATGCACGTCTTCCTGACCGGGGCCACGGGCCTTGTCGGCGGCGCGCTGGCGGGGGCGCTGCTCGATGCCGGGCATCGCGTCACCGCGCTGGTGCGCGGCGAAGGGCGCGACGTACTCGACATGGACGGTCGCGACCGGATCGACGCGCTGACCGCGCTGCAGGGCGATGTCGCACAGCCGGGCTTCGGAATGGCCGAGCCACCCGCAGACATCGACCTGCTGATCCACTGCGCCGCCACGGTCGATTTCGCCGCCAGCGATACGGTGCACGAAGCGATCAATGTCGGCGGCACCGCGCATGCCATCGCGCTTGCCCGCACCTGGGGATGCCCGCTGCTGCACGTCTCGACCGCCTATGTCTGCGGACGCGCCGACGGTGTGATCGGCGAGAACCCGGCCGACCTGCAAGCGAGTTTCACCAATGGCTATGAAGCGAGCAAGGCCCGAGCCGAAGCCTTGGTCGAGGCGGCACGGCGCGACGGGCTAGTCGCCGCGATCGCCCGCCCCGCGATCATCGTCGGGCGGCTCAGCGATGGCGCGATCGCGCGGATCGACGGCTTTCACCACCTGTTCCGGCTGTTCGGATCGCCGCTGCTCGGCGCTGTCCCCGCCGCGCCGCAAGCCGCGTTCGCGATCGTGCCGATCTGCCATGTTACCGCCGGGCTGATGGCGATGGCCGGGGATATGGCCGCGTTCGACGGCGAACGCGTGCATCTGGCGGGCTCGCACCCCTTTGCGATGGCGGACATGCTGCGGATCGTGGCCGATTATCCCGGCACCGTCCCGGCACGGATGATCGACCCTCAGGTCTATGATGCCGCCATGCTCGACCGCCGCACCGCGATGGTGCATCGGCGCATCGGCCCGCAATTCTTCGACTATTTCCTGCGCAGCCCTCGTTTTGCGGGAAACAGCCTCGAGCGGATCGCCGGAATGGGCGCGCCGGCGATCGACGACGCCGCGTTCCGCCGGATGATCGACCATTGCGTCAAGGTCGGGTTTCTGGACTGGCGGTAGCTGTCAGCCCCCTTGCGCCTTTCCTTCGCTTTCAACATGATGCGCCCAGATTCACCCAAGGGGCCCCATCCATGAAACATATTTTCCTCGCCACGCTCGCCCTCGCCCTGCCCTCCGCCGCGCTCGCGGGCGAGGCCGAAGATGCGGCCGCCGCGCAGGCGCTCAAGGCGATCGATGCGCGCTATGACGACACGGCGAAGGTCGCGCGGCAGATCTGGGAATGGGCCGAGGTCGGCTACAAGGAGGAACGGTCAAGCGCGCTGCTGCAGGAGCGGCTGAAGACCGCAGGCTTCAAGGTGACCCCGGGCGTCGCGGGCATCCCCACTGCATTCATCGCCGAATATGGCAGCGGCGGGCCGGTGATCGCGATCCTGGCGGAATATGACGCGCTGCCCGGCATCAACCAGGATGCGCTGCCGACGCGCGCGCAACTGCCCGGCAAGGGCGCGGCGCATGCCTTCGGGCACAATCTGTTCGCGGCAGGATCGCTGGGCGCGGCGCTCGCGGTGCGCGACTGGCTCAAGGCCACGGGTACGCCGGGCCGGGTGCGGCTCTATGGCACCCCGGCGGAGGAAGGCGGCAGCGGCAAGGTCTATCTGGTGCGCGAAGGCCTGTTCAAGGACGTCGATTTCTCGATCCACTGGCATGCCGATGACGAGAACAGCGCGGCGGCGCGCACGTCGCTCGCCAACCGTTCGGCCAAGTTCCGCTTCACCGGCGTCTCCGCGCATGCCGCAGGCGCACCCGAACGCGCGCGCTCTGCGCTCGATGGGGTCGAGGCGATGAACATGATGGCGAACATGATGCGCGAGCATGTGCCGCAGCAGACGCGCATGCACTATGTCATCACCGAAGGCGGCAGCGCGCCCAATGTCGTACCCGATTTTGCCGAGGTCTTCTATTATGTCCGCCATCCCGATGCCGACGAGGTACGCCGCATCTGGACCCGGCTCGAGGCGGCGGCGCAAGGCGCGGCGCAGGGTACCGGCACCAAGGTCGAATGGGAGATCATCCACGGCAACAACGCGCTGCTGGTCAACGAGCCGCTGGCGAAGATGATGGACATGAAGCTGCGCCAGGTCGGCGGGATCAGCTACACGCCCGAGGAAACCAGGTTCGCCGAGGGCATCCGCGCGAGCTTCGACAAGCCCGACCTGCCGCTGGGCAGCCAGGGCGAGATCCAGCCCTATGACGTGACCCTGGGCTATGGCTCGACCGATGTCGGCGATGTCTCCTACGCCACGCCGACCGTGGGCGTGCGCACCGCCACCTGGGTGCCGGGCACGTCCTCGCACAGCTGGCAATCGGCTGCGGCGAGCGGCATGTCGATCGGCTTCAAGGGCGCGCAGATCGCCGCCAAGGCGATGACGCTGGCGGCGATAGAGCTGTACACCAACCCGGCCCTGCGCGACGAGGCCACGGCGGCGTTCAAACAGGCTTTGGGGCCGAACTACACGTACAATTCGCTGCTCGGCGACCGCAAGCCGCCGCTCGATTACCGGGATTGAGCCTTTTCCGTTATTCCCGCGAAGGCGGGGGTGACGGCAGGTCAATTGGAGCGGCAGAAAATCAGCTGAAATTCGCGGCCCGCTTCTGCATGAACGCGAACACCGCCTCCACCTGGTTGGGCGTGCGGATGATGCCCTCCTGCAGCACGCTTTCCTCCATCAGGATCGCGTCGGTATCCATGTCCGGGCTGCGGTTGAACAGGTCCTTCGCGGCGCGGATGGCATCCGGGTTCTTGCCCGCGATCTCGGTGGCGATCGCCATCGCGCGTGCGTGCGGATCGGCATCGACATGCGTGGCAAAGCCGATCCGGCCAGCCTCTTCGCCGCTGAACTCACGGTTGGTATAGGTAAGCTCGCGCAGCACATCGTCGCGCACCGTGCCGCGCCACAAAGCATAGCCGCCCATGTCGGGGATCAGCCCCCAGCGCATCTCCATGATCGACAGCCGCGCATCGGGCGCGATGATGCGCATGCACGCGCCCGACATGATCTGCAGCCCGCCGCCGAAGCACACGCCGTGCACCGCCGCGATCACCGGCATCGGCAGCTTGCGCCAGCCGAACGCGACCTGCTGGAACTTGTTGGCATTGCCATAGGGCCGGTCGGTGAGCTTCGACGGTGCTGAGCCATCCGATCCGCCCGCCGGCGCAGTGAAGCTCGCCATGTCGAGGCCCGCGCAGAACGAGCGTCCCTCGCCCGACAGCACCACCGCGCGCACGCCGGGCTCCTTTTCGAGCCGGTCGATCGCGCCGATGATGCCGTCGAACATCGCCGGGTCGAGCGCGTTCATCTTGTCCGGGCGGTTGAGCCGCACATCGGCGACATGGTTCTCGATGGTGATGCTGACCCGGTCGTTCATGAAACTGCCTCTCCGTTGCGCTTGAGTGCCTGCTCCACCAAGGGGAGCTGGTCGTTGCCGAAATACATATCGGTGGATCCCACGAAAATCGAGGGCGATCCATAGCCGCCCCGCGCCACCAGCTTCTCGGTATTGGCACGCAGACGGTCCTTGACCGGCTGGCTGTTTGCCGCCTCGACCAGAGCCGCGCCATCCATGCCGATTGCATCGGCCACCGCCTTGATCTCCGACGGATCGTCGAGATTGCGCTGCTCGACGAAATAGGCGTGGAAGGCGGCTTCGGCAAAGCGCTCCAGCGCGCTCTGATCATCCTCCAGCGCGCAACAGGCGCGCATCGCATGCACGCTTTTCAGCGGGTGCCAGGGCGCAGGGAATTTGAGCTCCACGCTAGCCAGCCGTGCCCAGTCGCGCATCACCTTGCCCATATGGCGGAACTTGGGGCTGTCTAAGGCCTCGCGCGCGGCATAAACCGACGGGTTGACGGCATTGAACACCCCTCCGACCAGGATCGGAGTCCAGCGGATCGTCGCGCCCTCGCGCGCGGCGAGCGGGCGAATGTTGTGGAAGGCGAGGTACGTCCAGGGGCTGGACAGGTCAAAGCAGAATTCGATCTGGGGGGTCATGGGTTATCCTTGGGGCATAGGTTTTCGCACAGGTCCCTCGACTTCGCTCGGGAACTCGGAAAGGTGGGGAGAAAGGCGGTTTCTCCATCCGTTTGTCCCGAGCCCTTCGGCTGGCTGACAGGTCAGCCGCTCAGGATGAACTCTTCGAGGGACGTCCGCGCAACCGGTCACGCCTTGATCCCGAATAGCGTCTCGCGAACCTTCTCGTCCGCTTGCGGGTTGCGGTTGATCGCGTCCTTCATCACGTTGAGGCCCGCCTGCAAGGCCGGGCGTTCGCGGCACAAGGCGTACCAGCGCTTGATGTTCGGATAGTCGTCCAGCGTGATCTCCTGCCGCTTGTGCGTCATGATCCACGGGAAGATCGCCATATCGGCAATGGTGTAATCCGCGCCCGCGACATAGTCCGCCTCGCCCAGCCGCCGGTCGAGCACGCCATAGAGCCGCGCGGTCTCGCGCTCGTAGCGGTCGATGGCATAAGGCAGCTTTTCGGGCGCATAGAGCTTGAAATGGCCATTCTGGCCCAGCATAGGCCCCAGCCCGCCCATCTGCCACATCAGCCATTGCATCACCTGGTAGCGGCCGCGAAGGTCGGCAGGCATGAACCGTCCCGATTTCTCCGCCAGATAGAGCAGGATCGCGCCGGTCTCGAACACGCTGACCGGATCGCCGCCATCTTCGGGAGCATGATCGACGATGGCCGGGATGCGGTTGTTCGGGCTGATCTTCAGGAATTCGGGTGCGAACTGCTCGCCTGCGCCGATATTGACCGGATGGACCGTGTACGGCAGCCCGCATTCCTCGAGCATGATCGATATCTTCCACCCATTGGGTGTCGGGGCGTAATACAGATCGATCATGGCCTCTCCCGCGCAGATTCGCATTGCGTCTTGCAACTGACCATAATCAATGCGCGCGACGTGTCACCCCCCGGATGCGGCCGCCAGGACAAGACGATAGCCTCGATGCCGCACCGTCTCTATCCAGACACGATCTGCCATACCGGCGAGCCTGCGACGAAGCTTGCAGATATGCACCTCGACGCTGTTGGTGCCTGGATCGAACGGCGTCTGCCAGATGGCGTGGAGCAAATCGTCGCGGCTGACGATCTCGCCGACATGGCGCACCAGCGCAAGCAGCAGATCATATTCGCGCGGCATCAGCGACAGCGTCTCTCCCTGCCAGCGCACCTGGCGCAGGCCGGTGTCGAAGGTGAAATCCGCAAGCCGGATATGCCCCTGCAGCGCTGCATTGAGCCGAGCGGCGGCCTTCATCCGGG
Source organism: Blastomonas sp. CCH1-A6 (assembly GCF_001556365.1). Classification (NCBI taxonomy): domain Bacteria; kingdom Pseudomonadati; phylum Pseudomonadota; class Alphaproteobacteria; order Sphingomonadales; family Blastomonadaceae; genus Blastomonas; species Blastomonas sp. CCH1-A6. The sequence continues at coordinate 5,541 of NZ_LSIS01000294.1, forward strand.
CGGCTAGTTCATCCGGACCGACCCGTGCCGAAATGGCATCGTCGGCCCCGGCCTCGATCAGGCGGGCGCGGGTGCCGCTGGTGCCGGCACCGACGAACAACAGGGGGGCCGATCGCTGGGGAATGTCATCGAGCCAGCTCTGCACGACGGCGCGGCAGCGGGCATCGCACAGCACTGGCCGATATCGCACGCGCGCCGGCCCGTCGAAATGCGGCTGCGCGTCGATCCCGAAGCGCGCCAGTGCCAGCGCCAGGCGTTCCAGTTCGGTGGGTTCGCTGCCCACCAGCAGCCAGGGTGACATGGAGCCGCCCCCGGTTGCGGGCGCAGTCGACAGCGCTGGTCGATAGTGCACGTTCATAACGACCCCTTGGCCGACGCTTCGGCCTCGGGAGCGTTAAACCGCGTTCATCGCCCGAATGGGAGCACAGTCGCGTCCGAAACGGAGCTACCCTGCCATCGCGATCAGGAGCCGACCGCCTGGCCCGGCGTGTTGACGCCCATGCTGGCAAGATAGCGCTTCACGTTGCGCGCGGCCTGGCGCAGCCGCTGCTCGTTCTCGACCATCGCGATGCGGACATAGCCCTCGCCATCCTCGCCATAGCCCACGCCCGGCGCGACCGCGACCTTAGCATGCTGCAGCAACTGCTTGGAAAATTCCAGCGATCCCATATGCTTGAGCGCGGGCGGCAGCGGGGCCCAGGCGAACATCGAGGCGCGCGGGGCCGGGATGTCCCACCCTGCCCGGCCGAACGCATCAATCATCACGTCACGCCGCTTGTGATAGAGCTCGCGGTTCTTCTGGACGATGTCCTGCGGCCCGTTGAGCGCCGCGCACGCCGCCGCCTGGATCGGCGTGAATGCTCCATAATCGAGATAGCTCTTCACCCGGGTGAGCGCCGCGATGAGCTGACGATTGCCCACGGCAAAGCCCATGCGCCATCCCGCCATCGAATAGGTCTTGGACATCGAGGTGAACTCGATCGCGACATCCTTTGCGCCCGGCACCTGCAGGATCGAGGGCGTCGGGCAGCCGTCATAGTAGAGCTCGCTATAGGCCAGGTCCGAGAGCACCCAGACCTTGTTCTCCTTCGCCCAGGCGACCAGCCGCTCGTAGAACGCGAGGTCGACCACTTCGGCCGTGGGGTTTGACGGATAGCCCACCACCAGCACCGAAGGCCGCGGCACGGTGAAGGCCATCGCGCGGTCGAGCGAGCGCCAGTAATTCTCGTCCGGCGTGGTCGGCACCGAGCGGATGGTCGCGCCGGCGATGATGAAGCCGAAGGTGTGGATCGGATAGCTGGGATTGGGCGCGAGCACGACATCGCCCGGCGCGGTGATCGCGGTGGCGAGGCTCGACAGGCCTTCCTTCGATCCCATGGTCACCACGACCTCGGTCTCGGGGTCAAGCTCGACATTGAAGCGGCGCGCATAATAGTTCGCCTGGGCGCGGCGCAGGCCGGGAATGCCCTTGGACTGGCTATAGCCGTGCGCATCGGGCTTCATCGCGACTTCGCAGAGCTTCTCGATGACGTGCGGCGGCGGCGGCAGGTCGGGATTGCCCATGCCCAGATCGATAATGTCCTCTCCGGCCGCTCGCGCCGCGGCCCGCATCGCGTTGACTTCAGCGATCACATAGGGCGGCAGGCGTTTGATGCGGTAGAATTCGTCGGACATATCGATTTCGCTTTTCAGTTCTCCGTGAATGGAGCGGCATCCTTGACCTATGTACGCGCGCGTGTCGAGCAAAAGCGGGAATTCTGCGGCGGTCATCGAGCAATTATCAGGGACTTATCTTTGCAACCCGGCGCTGCTAGGACAAGGCAAAGCATCCAGAACGAGAGGCCGCCCATGTCCGCCGAGAACGACTTCACCCCGCCGGGACTGCCCACGCTGGAAGAGATGCAGCACTGGACCTGGGTGTTCGGCCGCGCGCAGCAGATGATGCTGGAGCATGCCGCGACCATGGCGCAGCAGATGGCGCAGAAGGATCTGCCCCAGCTCACCGACCCTGCAGCGTTCCAGGCGAAGCTGCCCGCCTGGATGGGATCGATGCCGCAGGCGATGCTCGATGCCCAGGCCGATATGTGGCGCGACGGGATGACCTTGTGGCAGGGCTTTATCGGCGCGATCACCCCCCCTGCCCTCATCGCCGAGCATGAAGGCGGCCCGCCCGCGACGCCGGCGCAGGTGCCCGAGCTGCGCAGCGACCGCCGCTTCGCCGCGCGCCAGTGGCACGACAATCCGGTCTATGCGCTGATCCAGCAGAGCTATCTGATGGTCAGCGAACAGATGCTGCGCGTCGCCGACCGGCTCGAGGGGCTCGAGCCCAAGCAGAAGGAAAAGCTGCGCTTTGCGCTCAAGGGCATGATCGACGCGTCGAGCCCCGCCAATTTCGCGCTCACCAACCCGCTGGTGATGGAAAAGATGGTCGAGAGCAAGGGCGAGAACCTGTTGAAGGGCCTCGACCATATGCTGTCCGACATGCGCAAGGGCCAGCTCACGCATACCGACCCCAATGCCTTCGAGCTCGGCCGCAACATCGCGGTGACGCCGGGCAAGGTCGTGTACGAAAGCCCGCTGTTTCAGCTGATCCAATATGCGCCCGCGACCGACGAGGTGGTGGAGACGCCGCTCGTCATCTTCCCGCCCTGGATCAACCGCTTCTACATTCTCGATCTCAACCCGCAGAAGAGCTTCGTCAAATGGGCGACGGAGCAGGGCATCACCGTGTTCATGGTCTCGTGGAAGTCCGCCGACGAGAGCATGGCCGAGGTGATCTGGGACGATTATGTGAAAGCGCAGATCGAGGCGATCGATACCGTGCGCGACCTGCTCGAGGTGCCCTCTGTCCACACCATCGGCTATTGCGTCGCGGGGACCACGCTCGCCGCGACGCTGGCGCTGCTGGCGAAGCGCGGCGAGGCCGAGCGGGTGAAAT
>NZ_LSIS01000295.1:0-248 GCF_001556365.1 Blastomonas sp. CCH1-A6
CGCCTTTCAGGATGCCTTGCAGGTGCAGGCCGGCGTCGTCGGCAACATCGAAGGCGCCCGCACGACGATGTACAGCCTGGTCTCGGCCAGCCAGTCGGCGACCGGCGCGCTCCAGGCGACGCAGGCGGGCAACGAGCTCCTCGCGCTGCAATCGCAGCAGCTCGCCGACCTCACCGCCGCGGTCGCGGCGCAGGGCCGGGCGCAGGCGCTGCAATCCGCCCGCCAGGCGGCCGAGGAGGCCGAAGGGC
>NZ_LSIS01000296.1:0-16487 GCF_001556365.1 Blastomonas sp. CCH1-A6
CCACCCAACCCTCCCCCATCGAGGGGGAGGGCTTTTCATGCGTCTCGATGTCAGAACTTCGCCGCGACCTGAACGCCGTAGAGGCGCGGTTCCCCGGCGATGAAGGTCGCCGTGCCGAACGCGCCGCCGGTATTGCCCGCGTCGATCAGGTAATCCTCGTTGGCAAGGTTGCGGGCAAAGGCGGTGATTTCGTAGCGGCCCTCGTCGAAGCGGACGCCTGCGCGCGCGTTGATCAGCAGATAGCCGTTCTCGCTCAGCCGCTCGCTGTTCGGGATTTCGAAGAACTGCTTGCTCGAATAGGTAACCGTCGGGAAGAAGAACAGCTCGGCGCTGTCGCCCACCGGAACGGTCACGTCGATGCCTGCGGCCGCCTTGTGCTTGGACTGCAGGCGGAACCGATTGTCCTGGAACGCCGGATTGGGCGATTCGATCTTGGCATCGATATAGGCATAGTTGGCGAACAGGCGGACGTTGTTGCCGATCCGCAGCGCGCCTTCGACTTCCACGCCGAAATTGCCGGCATTGCCCGCGTTGACCGGCACGGTCTGGCCCTGCTGGTTGAAGAAGCTGGTCTGGAAGTTGGAATAATCCTGGTAGAAGGCGCCGATCGAGCCCGAGAATCCGCCGAAGGTCGCCTTGACGCCGCCCTCGTAGTTCCAGATCTTTTCTTCTGCCACGAGCGTGAAATTCGGCACCGGCCCTGCGGCGGTCGCGCTGGCGCTGAGGTTCAGCACCGGCGAGCGGCGACCCTTTGAGATGGTGGCGTAGACATTCACTTCATCGGTGACGCGGTAAAGCGCGTTGAAGCGCGGCAGCCACGCATCGAAATTGTCGCGGACGCGGAACACCTGGCCTGCGGTGTCGACCGCGCCGAGCAGCGAGACGCCGCGCACACCCAATGAGGCGAAGATCTGGCTGCCGGGCTGCACGGCCGTATAGGTCGACGCGCGCTCCTCGTAGAGATAGCGCACGCCAGCCGACAGTTCGAACCGGTCGGAAATGTCGAAGGTCAGATCGGCAAAGGCCGAATAGACCGTGTTCTTGCCGCCATTGGTGAAGGTGCTGCTATAGGGCAGCACCGTCGCCGCGCCGCGCGTCAGGATCGCGGTGGCATTGCGCGCCGGATTCGGGCTGTTGAGCGCGGCGCAAGTCGAGGCGCCGGGCACGCCGAGCGCTGCAGCGACGTTGTTGCGCACCGGCGCAAAGGCAGGGAACGGCGCGCAGCTGATATAGGTGCCTTCATCGGTCAGGAACGGCACGGCCTGCGTGCCCTCTTCATGAAACACGTTGAAGCCGAAAAAGCCGCGCAGCCGGTCGCTGTCATAGGCGAAGCGGGTCTCGTGGCTCATCTGCTCGCCCTGTGCATCCTCGGCAAATTCCAGGAAGAACAGCGCGGTGCCGTCGGCATCGAAGGTCTCGAGGCTGTCGAACTTGCGATAGCCGGTGATCGAGGTCAGCGACCATCCGCCGCCCATCGGGGTCTGGAAGGTCACGCTGGCATCATAGACCTCGCGGTTCAGACCCAGCTTGGGCAGGCCCAGGATCGCTCGGCTGAGATCGGCGGGCGCGCCGCCCAGTTCGGAGAAGGTGAACGGGCTGGTCGTGCCGCCGGTGGGCGCGATCGATCCGGACTTGAACGCGGTGCCAGGGTTGCGCTGCTGCTCGTAGTTGAACACGAAGTCCATCGTGCTCTCGGCGGTCGGCCAGATGCGTAGCGATCCGCGAATGGCGAACTGGTCGATGCCGTTGAGGTCCGCCTGCGGATTGGCGGTGGTGCGTGCCGATGTGGTGCCAGCATCGCCCGCGATGTTGCGGACATAGCCGTCGCGCTTCTTGTACGATGCGGCGATGCGCCCGGCGATCCTGTCGTTGCCGACATTGATCATCGCGCGGCCCTCATAAAGGTTGAAATTGCCGTAGCTGCCGCGCAGGTCGGCCGAAAAGCCCGGCTCGGGCTTGGCGGTGATCACCGAGATCGCGCCGATCGTCGCGGCGGTGCCGAACAGCGTCGCCTGCGGGCCCTTCACCACCTCGACCCGGTCAATGTCGAACAGGTCGAAATACGATCCGCGCGAGCGCGAGACGTCGATGCCGTTGAGATAGATGGTCACGCGCGGCGCGATCTGCGCGCTGCCCGAATCAGAGGTGATGCCGCGGATGACAAACCCGGGATTGTTCGCGCTCTGCTCCTGGATGTTGAGGCCGGGAATATAGGCGGACAGTTCGTCGAACTCGTCGATGCCGATCTTGTCCATTTGCTCGCCGTTGATGGCAGAGACGGTCAGCGGCACGTCCTGGATCGACTGCTCGCGCTTCTGCGCGGTGACGATGATGGTGTTGTCGCTGCCGCTTTCGGCATCGGCCTGATCCTGGGCGAGGGCAGGGTTGGCCGACAGGGCGATGGCGAGCGAGAGCATCGAGACGCGAAGGGGGAAACGGGGCATTGCGCATGTCCTCAGATTGAGTGGAATGCGCGCCCTCTGCATCCGAGCGGCGTCTTTTGTGCGTCGCAACAATTACAGATTGATGGCGTTTCGGAATTCGTTTTGTAACATCGCGACAATCGTCCGGCGGACGCGACGGAAAGGGCTCTAGTTCAGTCGTTTGCGAGCGCGAAGCTGCTTGCTGATGGGAAACAGCACAAGGGCTGGCACCCAGACCACCGCCCATAGCACCGCGAACAGCGCGATCTCGTTCAGATCGGTATGCAACAATAACCGGGGGCTGTGGAACAGATAGGTTCGCCAGCATTTGCGGCGGCATTCGATGCCATAGGCTTCCGGCCAGCCGGTCACGTCCGAGAAATGCAGGTACAGCGCGAACACTATCGCGCCCAGCCCGGCCAGTCCTGCCACCATCAGAGCCACTTGCATCCAAGACAGCTTGACGGCGGCGGTCTCTCCGGGCGGACCGGACGATGCACGATCGCGGGTTTCCGAATCTGGCGGCGGACTGTCCGGTGCCTCCATCGACCGATCCCGCGCGCGAATGGGCTCAGAGCCGGACCATCTTCATGCCCATTTCGCCATAACGCTGGCCTGCGGTCGACCCCGGCGGCGCGGCGGCATCGAGTGCGTCGAGATCGGCGGCGCTCAACGACACATTTACCGCGGCCATCGAATCCTCGAGCGTTGCGCGGCGCTTCGACCCCGGGATTGGCACGATGTCCTCGCCCTGTGCGAGCAGCCAGGCGAGCGCGATCTGCGCGGGCGATACCCGGTGCGCAACCGCGATCTGTTCGACCACATCGACCACGCCCATGTTGATCGCGAAATTTTCTTCCGAATAGCGAGGATCGTTGAGCCGGTAATCGCCTTCGGGCAGATCCGAACGCTGGCTGATCAGGCCGGTCAGGAAGCCGCGGCCCAGCGGGCTGTAGGGGACGAAGCCGATGCCGAGATCCTGGCACAGCGGCAGGATCTCCTCCTCCACCCCGCGCTCCCAGAGCGAATATTCGCTTTGCAGCGCGGTGATCGGGTGCGTGGCGTCGGCGCGGCGGATGGTGTCGGCGCCTGCCTCCGACAGACCGAGATAGCGCACCTTGCCTTCTTCGACGAGCCGCGACATCGCCCCGATCGTCTCCTCGATCGGCACATTGGGGTCGACGCGGTGCTGGTAGTACAGGTCGATCGTTTCGATGCCGAGGCGCTTCAACGAACCCTCGCAGGCGCGGCGCACATTCTCCGGGCTCGAATCGACGCCGCGATAGCCGCCGTCCTCAATCCGGAAGCCGAACTTGGTGGCGATCACCAACCGGTCGCGGCGGCCCTTGATGGCCTGTCCCAGCAGTTCCTCGTTGACATAGGGGCCATAGACTTCGGCGGTGTCGAAGAAGGTAACGCCCAGTTCGATCGCGCGTTCGAGCGTGGCGATGGACTCGCGATGATCGGCCTTGCCGTACATCGCCGCACCGATGCCCGCCATCGGCATGCAGCCCAGGCCCAGCGCCGAAACCTGCAGCCCGCCCAGTTTGCGATAGATCATTCCTTGTCTCCTTCGGCGCGGGCAATAGTCGTCGTGACCGCCATGTCCATCGTTACATTACTCAAGGTTCGCATGATATCGGGGAAGACTTCGATCGCCAACAAAAGTGCCAGCGGTTCGACGGGCACACCCATGGCAATACAGATCGGGGCGATAGAACTGATGAAGCTGATCGAACCGGGCAGCGACACCGCGCCCATGGTCGTGATCGCGGCGGCGGCGACGCCGGCGGCCAGGGCCACTGGGCCGAGCTCGACGCCCATCAGATGCGCGACATAGATGGCGACGGCCAGGTTCATGCACGGACCCGTGGCGCGGAACAGCGCGACCGCGATCGGCAGCACGACATCGGCAGTGCGTTCGCCGACGCCGAGCGCACGCACGCCGGTCAGCATCGCGGGCAGCGAGGCGAGCGAGGATTGCGTCGAGATCGCCACGGCCTGGGCAGGGATCGAGGCGCGCAGGAAGGTGAGCGGACCCGTACGCCCGCCGATCCAGGCGAGGGCAAAGCCCGAAATCCACACCACGCCGCCGACGCTGGTGACGACCAGCACATAATGGCCGAGCGCGCCGAACGCGGCGACGCCCGCGCGCGATCCGACCACCAGCCCGAGCGCGAACACGCCGATCGGCGCGAGCGCGAGCACCCAGCCGATCAGGATGATCATCGCATCGGCAATCGCGGCGAACAGGCCCTGTACCGGCGCGCGCTGATCGGGCGATAGCCGAGTGAGCGCGAAGGCGAAGGCGAGGGTGAAGATGATGAGCGGCAGGATCGCGTCATTGGCCGCAGCGGCGACCGGATTGGTCGGCACCAGCGCGCGCAGGAACTCGGTGAAAGGGGGCACCTCGCCGGTCGGCTGGGCGGTGGCGAGCGCACCTCTTAGCGCGGCGCGCGCGGCCTCGGGCAGCGGAAAGGCGGTAAGCAGTGCCGGCGTCACGATCGCCGCCATCGCGGCCGAGGCCCAGAGCAGCGCGATCATCGTCGCGATCGCGCGCACCGTGAGCCGACCGGCGCTTGCCATCTGCGCGGTGCGAAGGATGCCGGTAACCAGCAGCGTGACGACCAGCGGCACCACCGTCATCTGCAGACCGCGCAGCCACAGCGATCCGACCACATCCGCGCCGTTGACGAGGCCCGGCGCGTTGCCGCCGATCGCCATCCCCAGCGCAATGCCGATGGCGAGAGCGCCCAGGACCAGAAGGGTTTTCAGCATTCAGTCAGGGCCCTTGTATCTTCATGATTCTGTTTGGTTTGCGATCCTGATTTCTTATGAACACGGATTGCGCGATCCGTCACCCTGAACTTGAATCCGGGCCCATTTCGCCTCTCGCGGCTTCGGCTGCGGGGGCACGATGGATGCTGGAACGGGTCCAGCATGACGGGATTTGACATGACCGCTGGCGACAGAGTTGGCAAGTCCCGGCCCAATCCGCTAAGCCGCGAAAAAACCAGGCAGGGGTTCACGCGTGACACGCAAGTTTTTCGGCACCGACGGTATCAGGGGACGCACCAATCAGGGTTTCATGACCGCAGCCATGGCGATGGCGGTAGGCCAGGCCGCAGGCGCGCATTTCCTGCGCGGCAGCCACAAGCACCGCGTCGTCATCGGCAAGGATACCCGGCTTTCGGGTTACATGATGGAAAATGCGCTGGTCGCGGGCTTTACCAGCGTCGGCATGGATGTGGTGCTGGTGGGCCCGATGCCGACCCCTGCGGTCGCATTGCTCACCCGATCGATGCGCGCGGACCTTGGCGTGATGATCTCGGCCAGCCACAACCCGTTCCAGGATAACGGCATAAAGCTGTTCGGCCCCGATGGCTTCAAGCTCTCCGACGAGGACGAGATGCAGATCGAGGCGATGCTCGAAGCGGGCAATCCGCAGCTCGCCGCCTCCGAAGCGATCGGCCGCGCCCGCCGGATCGAGGATGCGCGCGGCCGCTATATCCATGCGGTCAAGGCCTCGCTGCCCGATCAGGTGCGCCTGGACGGCCTCAAGATCGTCGTCGATTGCGCGCATGGCGCCGCCTATCAGGTCGCGCCCTCGGCCTTCTGGGAACTGGGCGCGGAGGTGATCGCGATCGGCGTCAATCCCAACGGGCTCAACATCAATGACTGCGTCGGTTCCACCCATGTCGAGGCGATGCAGGAGCGGGTCGTTGCCTCGGGCGCGGATATCGGCATCGCGCTCGATGGCGATGCCGACCGGCTGATCGTGGTCGACGAGAAAGGCACCATCGTCGATGGCGACCAGATCATGGCGCTGATCGGCGGCAGCTGGGCGCGCCAGGGGCGGCTGCGCGGCGGCGGCGTGGTCGCGACGGTGATGTCGAACCTGGGGCTGGAACGCTATCTCAAGGGCCAGGGGCTCGAACTCGTCCGCACCAAGGTGGGCGACCGCTATGTGCTCGGCGCGATGCGCGCGGGCGGTTACAATGTCGGCGGCGAACAATCGGGGCACATGATCCTGACCGACCATGCCACCACCGGCGACGGCACGGTCGCCGCGCTGCAGGTGCTGGCCGAGCTGGTACGCGAGGGCAAGCCCGCGAGCGAGCTGCTCCATCTGTTCGATCCGGTGCCGCAGCTGCTCAAGAATGTGCGCTTCTCGGGCGGCAAGCCGCTCGAAAACCCCAAGGTGCAGAAGGTCATTGCCGATGCCGATGAGGAACTGCGGGGCAAGGGGCGGCTGGTGATCCGGCCCTCGGGCACCGAGCCCGTCATCCGCGTGATGGCCGAAGGCGACGATGCCGCGCAGGTCGAGGCTGTGGTCGACCGCATCTGCGCGGTCGTGGCGGAGGTGGCGCTCTGATGCTGGAAATGCGCCCCGATTGCGAACGCTGCGGCGCGGATACGCCTGCGCAGGACCCCGGCGCATTCATCTGCTCGTTCGAATGCACCTTCTGCGCCGAATGCGCGGAGGAGCTTGACGACCGCTGCCCCAATTGCGGCGGCGAGCTGGTCGACCGCCCGGTACGGTCCAGGAAGCTGCTCGAGAAATTCCCCGGCTCGACCGTGCGGAAATTCACGCAGCATGGGTGAGCTTGCCCTGCACACCCCTTCCGTTTGTCCCGAGCGTAGTCGAGGGACGTGATCGTAAAGGGTCGTGCTGGGTCCCTCGACTTCGCTCGGGACAAACGGATGTAGGTATATGACTGATCAAGCGCGCATCCTGACCATCGCAGGCTCCGATTCCGGTGGCGGCGCGGGCATTCAGGCGGATATCAAGACCATCACCATGCTGGGCGGCCATGCGATGACCGCGATCACCGCGATCACCGCGCAGAATTCGCGCGGGGTCGATGCGGTGCAGGTGCTCGAGACCGCCATGGTCATCGCCCAGATCGACGCGGTGGCGCGCGATTTCGGGCTGGATGCGATCAAGGTCGGCATGCTGGGTTCGCCCGCGATCGCCGAGGCGCTCGCCGACTGGCTTGTCGCGCATCCCGGCATTCCTGTTATCTTTGATCCGGTGATGATCGCCTCTAGCGGGGCGGTGCTGGCGGACGAAGCCACCATTACGGCGTTCAGGCGGCTGATGGCCTGCGCCACGCTCGTCACGCCGAACCTGCCCGAGCTCGAGGCGCTGGGCGGCGAGGCGGCGGTGCTGGACCTTGCGCCCGCGCTGCTGGTCAAGGGCGGCCATGCGGGGGGCGATACCGTCACCGACCGGCTGGTGACGCGCGAGGGCGAGGTCGCGCGCTGGAGCGATCCGCGGATCGACAGCCCGCACAGCCATGGCACCGGTTGCACGCTCTCCATTGCGATCGCGACGCTGCTGGGGCAGGGCGTCCCGATGGAAGCCGCGATCGAACGCGCGCGCCGCTTCGTGCGGCTGGCGCTGCGCGATGCGCCGGGGCTGGTCGCCAGCAACGGCCCGATGGGGCACCAGCGCGTGCGCAACGATGCGCTTGCCCCCGGCTGGCATCTCAACCAGGTGACGCTGGGCGCGACCGATTATGCCGCCTCGGTCACCTTCTACCGCGCGCTGGGTCTCACCCAGATCGTCGACAGTCCGGACAATGGCTATGCCCGGTTCGAGGCGGACAACGGCGCGACGCTCTCGATCCATGTCGGCGAGGCGGTCGGCGGTGCGATGGTCTATCTCGAATGCGCCGATCTCGACGCGCGCGTCGCGGCGCTCGCCTCGGAAGGCTTCGCCATTGATCAAGACCCAATCGACGAGAGCTGGGGATGGCGCGAGGCGCGGCTGAGCGACCCGGCGGGTAATGTGCTGTGCCTCTATTTCGGCGGCGAGAACCGGCGCTATCCTCCCTGGCGGATCGCAACCGAATGAGGTGCTTCCCGTAATTGCGGCAACCCCGCGCATTGGCCCTTTACCCGGCTACGCAATTGCCCATATGCGTTGCGGCAATCGTTCCAACGCTTTTCCAAAACAGGAGATGACCCATGGCTTTCGTCCTTCCCCCGCTCCCCTTTGACAAGACCGCCTTTGGCGACGTGATGTCGGCGGAAACCTTCGACTATCACCACGGCAAGCATCACAATGCCTATGTCGGCAAGGCGAACGACATGGTGAAGGGCACCGACCTGGAAGGCGCGAGCCTGTCGCAAGTGATCGTCGCCGCGAAGGAAAAGGGCAACAAGGGCCTGTTCAACAACGCCGCGCAGATCTGGAACCACACCTTCTTCTGGCACTGCCTCAGCCCCGAAGGCCAGTCGATCCCCGGCTCGCTCGAAGAGCGCATCAAGGCCGATTTCGGCTCGGTCGCCGATTTCAAGGACAAGCTGAAGGCCGAGGCCGTCGGCCATTTCGGCAGCGGCTGGGCCTGGCTGGTGCTCAACGGCGACAAGCTGGAAATCACCTCGCTGCACGACGCGGATTCGCCGGTCGCGCACGACGGCATGAAGCCGCTGCTGACGCTCGATGTGTGGGAACACGCCTATTATATCGACTATCGCAACGCCCGCCCGGATTACCTGTCGACCGTGCTCGACAAGGCGATCAACTGGGAATTCGTCGCGCAGAATCTCGACGGCAAGGGCACCGAAAGGGCTGACCAGGAGGGTTGATAACCCAGATGTCATGGCCTGGCTTGCTTCATCGACCGCAAGCCAGGCCGGGAATTGAGCGGGGCTACGATGATGTCGCGGCCCCGCTTTTCGTTTCAGGGCTTGCCGCTTTCCGGGACATTGTAGGCTACGAACTCATCACCCAGGCACTGGAAGGTCGAGCCGTTTGTCGGTTGCCAGCTTTCGAGCCGTCCAGATAATCCGGGATAGGCTGTGGCCAATTGCTGGCGGGTCGATTCCAGGTCAGACGAAAAACGCATGGCATTGCGCCGTTCTCCGTCCGCCATCTTCTCGAGCGCGAGCATCTCGAAGTCGCCGATATAGGTGACGCTGCCCGGCTCGACGCGAAAGTGCGGCGCGCCGAGGCAGAAGACGTCGGTATAGGTCATGTTGAACGTCCGGCCTGCCAGCACGTAATCGCCCGCGGGAACAATCGCCACACGCAGCGCCTTTTCGCCCTTCTTCCCGCCGAACACCGTATAGCTGTACGTGATCTTTGTGCCGACCGGCTGGCCCTGCGCGTCCAGCGCGACCTTCCTGGTGGCCGGGTCATAGCGGTAGAACAGGATGCGATTGTCGCCCACCATGCCCGGCGCATGGGGACGCAGCACGATCATGGCCTCATTGGCTGCCGGGACCGGTCGTTCGGGTTTCTTCAGATCCACCTGCTCGGTCAGTTGCGCCATGGCCGGACCCGCCAGCACGAGGCCGAACAGGGCAATCAGTTCTTTTGCCATAGCGCCGGCTCCGCATAGTCGTTGTGCCAGGTGCGCAGCAGACTGCCGCGCGTCGGCTTTTCGGCGCCGACAAGAACGGCGAGCTCAGCGTTGCGCTCAGCCTGTGGCAAGGCCTTCCACGCCCGGCCCTCCTCGCGCGTCATCGCATAGAGGTTCCAGCCGCGGATCAGCATGCAGTTCTCCGTGTTGATCCGCTTCTGGTCGCCATCGGCCAGAGCACCGCCAAAGACTGCGGCAAGGCCTCCGGCCAGGACATCGATGGTGTTGATCTGCGATTCGGCGCCGCTCGCCAGCTTCCGACAGCTTTCGGTTTCGCGCGTCGCAAGTTCGGCAGTTGCTCCGGGCTTGTTGAAGAAAAAGCCGTTGCCGCGATCGACTTTGGTCGATGCCCAACCCGGTGTCGGCACACACACGGCCAAAAGGGATGCAAATATCAAGAGCTTGTTGGCCATCCTCATCATTCCAGCATGATCGCATTGCACCGATCATCGGACCGGCTTGCGATTCCTTGTTGTTCCGAGGCAGCAGCGCGCTCTTCTAATCTTTCGCTTCAGCACCTTCAAGCGCCAGGCCGTGCTTCATCAGCATCGGGATCTGGCTCATCGCGAAGAGGAAGGACAATGCGGTGACGCCCCAGACCTTGACCGTCAGCCAGGTCTCGAAGGTCAGGAACTGGCGCAGTCCCTCGTTGATCAGCGCCATCACCACGAAGAACAGCCCCCAGTTGCGCGAGAGCTTGAGCCAGCCGGTCTCGTCCAGCCCATCGTATGCCGCTTGCAGCAGATAGCGCAGCAGCGGTTTGCCCATCGTCCAGCCGCCGAGCAGCAGCGCGGCAAAGCCCGAATAGATGATCGTCGGCTTGATCTGGATGAAGCGTTCGTCGTTGAAATAGACCGTCAGCGCGCCGAAGCCGACGACCAGCACGGCGCTGAGCCACAGCATCGGCGAGACGCGGCCCAGCCGCCATTTGGACACGGCCACCGCGACCAGGATAGCGAGCATGAACGCCAGCGTGCCGTTGATCGCCGCGCGCGTGCTGGCGAGCGCCGCGCCATCGCTCTGGGTCAGCTTGAAGACCGCGAAGAAGATCAGCAGCGGGCCGAAATCGAGCAGCAGCGGCAACAGGCTGCCTTCGGACTTCTTGCGTGGTGCGGCCACGGCCTCGGCGGCTGCGGTCTGCGGCATTTCCTCGCTCACTTGGTGCCTCCGGCGATGACATGCGCCAGATATTCGGGATCGAACGGACGCAGGTCGTCGATTGTCTCGCCCACGCCGATCGCGTGGATCGGCAGGCCGAATTTCTCGGCCGCCGCCACCAATATGCCGCCGCGCGCGGTGCCATCGAGTTTGGTCATCACGAGACCGGTAACGCCCGCGACCTCCTTGAAGGTCTCGATCTGCGACAGGGCGTTCTGCCCGTTGGTCGCATCGAGCACGAGCACCACGTCATGCGGTGCCTCGGGGTTGAGGCGGCCGAGCACGCGGCGAATCTTGGCGAGTTCGTCCATCAGCTCGCGCTTGTTCTGCAAGCGGCCTGCGGTATCGACGATCAGCACGTCGATGCCGGTGGCGGTCGCCTGCTTGACCGCATCGAACACGATGCCCGCCGCATCGCCGCCTTCCTTGCCGCTGACGATGGGGATGCCCAGCCGCTCGGCCCAGACCTTGAGCTGGCCGATCGCGGCGGCGCGGAAGGTATCGCCCGCCGCCAGCATCACGCCATAATCCTGTTCCTGGAACAGGTGCGCGAGCTTGGCGATCGTGGTGGTCTTGCCCGATCCGTTGACGCCGATCACCAATATGACCTGCGGGCGCGGAAAGGCGATGATGTCGAGCGGCTCGGCGACGGTGCGCAGCGACTTGGCGATTTCCTCGCCAACGATCTCGCGCAGGCCGTCCTCGTCGAGCCCGCGCTCGAACCGGCCTTCGGAAAGCCGCGCGCGCACCTTGCCCGCCATCTGCGGTCCCAGATCGCTGACGATCAGCGCTTCCTCGATCTCGTCGAGCTGGTCCTCGTCGAGCCGCGATTTGGTGACCAGACCCGTCAGGTTCTGGGTCAGCTTGTCGGACGTCTTGCGAAAGCCGCCCAGCAGGCGCTCGCTCCAGCTGCCCTCGCTCATGTTTCAATCTCCGCTGTCAGCATGTCGCCGCTCTGTCCCGTGATCGCCACTGGCACGATCCGCCCGATATGGGAAGGATCGGGTGCGGGCAAAGCGATGCGCACGAAATTCTCGGCATGGCCGGTGCGCCCGTCGCGCTCGACCAGAAGGTTCTGCCGGGTGCCGACCAGCGAAGCGCGCCAGCGTGCGGCGCGCGCCTGGGCGGCGGCGCGCATCTCGGCGGCGCGCGCCTTGACCAGCGCGCGATCAAGCTGCGGCATCCGTGCGGCAGGCGTGCCCGCGCGCGGGGAAAAGGGGAAGATATGGCCGTGCACGACATCGCACGCCTCGAGGATCGACAGGTTGTTCGCGTGCATCGCCTCATCCTCGGTCGGGAAGCCCGCGATCAGATCCGCGCCGATGGCGATCTCGGGCCGCCTGGCCTTCATCCGTTCGACCAGCGCGATCGCCTGCGCACGGCTGTGGCGGCGCTTCATGCGCTTGAGGATCATGTCGTCGCCCGATTGCAGCGACAGGTGGACATGCGGCATCACCCGCGGCTCACCGGTGATCAGCTCGAACAGCCGGTCGTCGACCTCCACCCCGTCGAGCGAGGAGAGGCGCAGGCGCTTCAATTCGGGCACGAGCTTCAGCACGCGTTCGACCAGGAGCCCGAGGCTCGGCGATCCGGGAAGGTCGGGGCCATAGCTGGTCACGTCTACCCCGGTCAGCACCACCTCGGCATAGCCGCGTTCGACCAGCGCGCGCACCGCATCGACGACGGCCCCGGCGGGCACCGAACGGCTGTTCCCGCGGCCATAGGGGATGATGCAGAAGGTGCAGCGATGGTCGCACCCGTTCTGCACCTCCACGAACGCGCGGGCATGTTCGGCAAAGCTGGTGACCAGGTGCGGCGCGGTCTGGCGCACGGCCATGATGTCGGAGACTTGGACTTTCTCTCTTCCGAACTCGGAAACCCCTCCGTTTGTCCCGAGCGAAGTCGAGGGACGTATGTCTGAACGGTTGTTACGAGGTCCCTCGACTTCGCTCGGGACAAACGGGCCTGGGACAGTGAAAGCCGTGGCCTCGAGCTTCTCCACATTCCCCAGCACCCGGTCGACCTCGGGCATGGCGGCGAACATCGCGGGGTCGGTCTGCGCCGCGCAGCCCGTCACCACGACCTGCGCATCTGGCCGCGCCTTGCGGATCGCCTGGCGGGTCTGGCGCACCGCCTCGTTGGTGACCGCGCAGCTGTTGATCACGACCACATCGTCGCGCCCGGCGAGCAGCGCGCGCATCGCCTCGCCCTCGGCAATGTTGAGGCGGCAGCCCATCGAGATGATCTCGGGACCGGCAAGGACAGGGGCGGCGGTATCGGCCATGATCGTCAGAGGTCGATCTCGCCGGTAAAGACATGGGTGGTGGGGCCGGTCATCTGCACATGGCCGCCAGGCTGCCAGTCGATGATCAGCGTACCGCCGGGCAAGTGAACGGGCACCGGGCCGGTCACGAGCTTGCGTCGGATCGCGGCGACGGCGGTGGCGCACGCGCCGGTGCCGCAGGCCTGGGTCAGCCCTGCGCCGCGTTCCCACACGCGCAGGTGCAGGCCATCGTCTGCGAGATGCGCGACATTGACGTTGACGCGTTCGGGGAAGAGCGGGTCATGCTCGATCATCGGCCCCAGCCGTTCGAGCTCGACGGCATGGGTATCGGCCACGAAGAAGATGACGTGCGGATTGCCCATGCTGACCGCGACCGGATCGGCCAGATCTTCCCAACCCACCGGCATGGTCAGCGTGTCCATAGCATAGGCCAGCGGAATGGCGTTCCAGTCGAGGCCGGGCAGGCCCATGTCGATTGTCACGGCACTATCGGCCATTGTCCCGCCGAGCAGACCCGCGCCGGTCTCGATCGTGACGTCGCGCCCCGCCAGCGCGACGACGCAGCGCGTGGCATTGCCGCAGGCGGCGGCCTCGCTGCCATCCTGATTGAAGATCTGCATGAAGAAATCGGCGCGCTGCGAAGGGCGCATGACAATCAGCTGGTCGCAGCCGATGCCGCGATGCCGGTCGGCCAGCGCGCGCGCTTGATCGCCGCGCAGGGCGAGATCGTGTTCGCGGGCATCGAAAATGACGAAGTCATTGCCGAGACCATGCATCTTGTGGAAGCGGTGTTGCGCCATGGCGGCGCTTTAACGCGGGTGCGCCCGTGAGGGAAGCGCGATCACTCGCCGCGCGCGGCGCGCAGCTGCGGTTCGGTGAACTGTTCGGGCTCTGCGTTGACCGCCGGCTGGGGTGTCCAGCCCAGGCCGAGCAGGTTGCGCTCGGCCAGCAGGCGACGTGCCTGTTCGACCGACAGCGGCTGGCCGAAATGGAAACCCTGGCCCTTGGCGCAGCCGATCTCGGCGAGATGCGCGATCAAGTCGCCATCCTCGATGCCTTCGGCGGTGATCGGCAGGCCCATGGACTCGCCCAGCAACGCGATGGTCTGGACGATGGCACGGCTTTCCTTGCTCTCGTTCATCGAGGTGACGAAGCTGCGGTCGATCTTGATCCGGTCGAACGGCAGCGCGCGCAGATGCGCCAGCGAGCTGTAGCCAGTGCCGAAATCGTCGAGCGCGACGCGCACGCCCTGGTTCTTGAGGCTGCCGATGATCGACTGCGCCAGGCCCATATTCTCGAACAGGCAGCTTTCGGTGATCTCGATTTCCAGCCGGCTGGCCGGAAAGCCCGTCTCGACCAGCAGCTTGACGATCTTCTGCGCCAGCCACGGATCGCGCAGCTGCACGGGCGAGATATTGACCGAGATCGAAAGGCTCTGGTCCCAGCCGCGCGCATCTTCCATCGCCTGACGGATGACACAGGCGGAAAGGTCGCCGATCATGCCGGTATCCTCGGCGATCGGGATGAAGATGTCGGGCGAGACCTGGCCGAGCTCGGGCGAATTCCAGCGTGCCAGCACCTCGAAACCGATCAATGTGCCGGTGTTGAGATCGATCTGCTGTTCGTAATAGGGCACGAACTCGCCGCGGCCGATGCCCACGCGCATGCCCGATTCGATCTTGTTGCGGAACTGGACCTCGTTCTCCATGCGCGGATCGAACCAGCAATAGCGGTTCCGTCCGTGCTTCTTGCTGGCGTACATCGCGATATCGGCGCGGCGCATCAGCACGTCGAGGCTGTTGTTGCACTGATCGGCGCGGGCGATGCCGATCGAGGCGGTGACGGTGAGTTCGGCGGTGCCGCTGCTGGCCGGGCCGGTGATCGGCTTGCTGACCTGCTCGATCAGGTCTTCGGCAACGCGCTGCACGGTCTCGGGGAAGTCCGCGTCGAAAATGAAGGTGCAGGCGAACTCGTCGCCGCCCAGTCGTGCGACATGGCTGTTGGGGGGCATCGTCGCCTTGAGCCGCCGTGCCACCTCGACCAAGACCTTGTCGCCCGCGTCATGGCCCTGGATGTCGTTGATATTCTTGAAGTTGTCGAGATCGAGCATCAGGTACGCGACGGTCATGTCGCGCCGCGTGGCCTGCGCGATCAGGCTGGCCGTGGCCTCGCCGATCGCGCGGCGATTGAGGCAGCCGGTCAGCGGATCGGTAACAGCGAGCGTCTTGGCCAGTTCCTCGGCATTCTTGTGGTGGGCGATCTCGCGATGCAGTTCGCTATAGCGCCGCCAGCCGAAGATGATCAGTGCGATGTTGAGCAGCAGCGCGCTGACCGCAATGCTGTTGGGCGAGACGGCGGCGCCGTTATAGTGGCGGATCGCGTCGGGCATGATGCTGCCGGCCGTGCCGATGAACATGACGATGGCCGCCGTCATGATACCGCCGGCAACGAAATCGCGGCTGCGCGTGACGCGCCCGCTCAGATCGTCGGTGCGGCGGTTGCCCGGATTGGCGATGGTCTCATGCGGCACAATCATTCCCCTCAACCGAGACGTGGAGTCCGGTCGAATGGTGGCAACCTAAGCAAGGATCGTTAAAAGAGTGTTTATGCGAATACCGCCAATATGGGGGTGAGGCGCGGAAATCTGCGGGATGCGGTGGTAAATTGCCGGTTAACGCTGGCTTCCGCGCGGCAGGGTTGCTCGGCGACTTGATAGTCGGGGCTTGCCAAATGAGGCAAGCTGCTCTAGGGGCGCGTCAGCCTTGCGCGCAGGTTCTGCGTTCATGGCACCCAGTTCAGCCGCTTATACCGCCTTGTCGGTTCATGCGCGCGCCGGTCGGCGAGGTTTCGCCCACCGGCGATTTTTGCGTTTGGCGTGCGGCAGTCCGGGGTGTCCTTGATCGTACCGGTGCGGGCAGCCATCTGGGCGGACAGAAGGAGAAGCGGATATGTTCGATAATCTGACTGATCGCCTTGGCGGCGTGTTCGACCGGCTGCGCGGACGCGGCGCGCTGAAGGAAGAGGACGTCCGCGCCGCGATGCGCGAGGTCCGCATCGCGCTGCTCGAGGCCGATGTCGCGCTTCCGGTCGTCCGCGATTTCATCAACACCGTCACCGAACAGGCTGTCGGCCAGGCGGTGCTCAAGTCGGTCGCGCCGGGCCAGCAGGTCGTCAAGATCGTCAACGACGCGCTGACCGAGATGCTGGGCTCCGAAGCCAGCGATCTCGATCTCGCGGTCGCGCCGCCCG
>NZ_LSIS01000297.1:0-10085 GCF_001556365.1 Blastomonas sp. CCH1-A6
CCCGCCGTCATTGGCGGGAGCGGTGGCGGCCCGGCTCAATGCGCCAGCAGCAGCGGGATGTTCGAATCCTTGAGGAAATAGCGCGTCACGCCGCCGAGCAGCACCTCGCGCAAGCGGCTGTGGCCGAACGCGCCCATCACCAGCAGGTCCGCACCGATCTCGCCGGCGACATTCTCGATGATCTCCTCGATCGACATGAGGCCGCGCTCGCGCTCGATCAACTCGCTGCACACGCCGTGGCGCGAAAGATACTCGCACGCCTCAGTCGAGGGGAAGCCGCCCGCCTTTTTCGGCTCGACCACCGTCACCAGATGCACCGAGCCTGCGTTCTTGAGCAGCGGCAGCGCCTGGCGCACCGCATTGGCCGCTTCGTGGCTGCCGTCCCAGGCGATGAGGATCTTGCCGCCGGTATAAAGCGACTTGAGCGTGGTCGGCACGGCCAGCACCGGGCAGCGAGTCTCGACCGCAACATCGGCAATCGACAGCAGCGGGTGCGGACGCACGTTGCGCTCGGCATTGTCGAGCGACAGCACGATGACATCGGCGAGCCGTGAGGCGCTGATCACTGCCTGGGTGACGTCGCCGTCATAGGCGGTCCAGTCCCAGGGCAGGCCTTCGATGCTCATTTGCGCCTCGACCAGCGCGCGCAGCTTTTCCTCGTCGGCGCGAAGCTGTTCGAGCATGGCAGCGGGCACATAGCTGCCGCCCATCGGGTCCATCACGATGAAACCCGAAAGCGGCGTCGCCTGCAGGAAGGTGATATGCCCGTTCTGCGCACGGGCGAGATCGAGTGCCACCTGCAGACGGGATTCGAATGCCTTGCCGCCATCGGCATAAACCAGAATGGATTTCATCACGCTCTCTCCTCTTTTGACGTAACCAAATTGCGCAGGAAGCGGACCCAAGTGCATTGATTCAAATCAAGCGGTGCTGGAAAAAGCCGGGGCGGGGCGCTAGGCGGAGACGGGACGCTCGAATCATCCGAGGTGGCCGTCCGGCTGCCGATCCAAGACCCTTTTGACTGGGAGACATCCGTCATGCAGAAAATCTATCCCGACGCCGCATCCGCTCTGGAAGGTCTGCTGTTCGACGGGATGCATATCTGCGCGGGCGGATTCGGCCTGTGCGGCATTCCCGAACGCCTGATCGACGCGATCCGCGACGCGGGGACCAAGGACCTCACCATCGCCTCGAACAATGCCGGGATCGACGGAGAGGGGCTGGGCAAGCTGCTGCGCACGCGCCAGGTGAAGAAGATGATCTCCAGCTATGTCGGCGAGAACAAGGAGTTCGAACGGCAGTATCTGGCAGGCGAGCTCGAGGTGGAATTCTGCCCCCAGGGCACGCTCGCCGAACGCTGCCGCGCGGGCGGTGCGGGCATTCCCGGCTTCTACACCAAGACCGGTGTCGGCACCCAGGTCGCCGAGGGCAAGGAGCACAAGGATTTCGACGGCCAGACCTATATCCTGGAGCGCGGCATCTATGCCGATCTGTGCATCATCAAGGGCTGGAAGGCGGACAAGTCGGGCAACCTGATCTTCCGCAAGACCGCGCGCAACTTCAACCAGCCGATGGCGACCGCGGGCAAGATCTGCGTCGCCGAGGTCGAGGAAATCGTCGAGACCGGCAGCCTCGATCCCGATGCCATCCATCTGCCCGGCATTTATGTGAAGCGCCTGATCTGCGGCGCGCCGTACGACAAGAAGATCGAATTCCGCACCGTCCGCGAGCGGACTGCGGCGTGATGCGGCAATCGACCATCGGCGCTGGCAGGGCCGGTGCAGCGCTAGCCGCGCTGGCGCTGTCCGCCTGCACCACGACGGTCGTCGAAGCGCCCGCTGCGCCGCCGCCAGCACCGGCTCCGGCACCTGCGCAGACCGCCATGGTCCCGACCGTCCCGATGGGCCAGCAATGGCTCTATGGCTCGGCCGAAGGCGCGATTGCGGTCCGCCAGACTTATGGCGCGCTCACCGCCTATGCGCTCGCCAAGGCCAAAGCGCGGCCCGCTGACAGCGTCATCATCGACGAGGCGACCGGCAAGCCCTTCGCGTGCGGCAACAAGCCGCTCGCCGCAGTGTTCGATGCCGACGAGACGCTGATCTGGAATATCGGCCCGATGCGCTGGTTCGCGCTGACCGGCAAGGAATTCGACGCGAAGACCTGGGACCAGTGGGAAAAGACGGGCACGGGCAAGGCCGTCGCGATGCCCGGCGCGGTCGAGGCGATGCAGGCGCTGCGTGCGGCCGGTATCACGCCGATCGCCAACACCAACCGTTCTTCCGCGAATGCAGCAGGCAGCGAACAGACGCTCGCCGCCGCCGGGCTCGGCACCTTCAAGCATGGCGACACGCTGTTCCTGATGGGCGACGATGCCACGGGATCGAGCAAGGACCAGCGCCGCGCGACCATCGCCGCGCGCTGGTGCGTGATCGCGATGGCGGGCGATCAGCTCGGCGATTTCCGCAATGGCTTCAACAAGCCCGAACTGCCGCCGCTGCAACGCCGCGCGCTCGCCATGGCCGCGCCCTATGACAAGCTGTGGGGCCAGGGCTGGTTCCTGTTCGCCAACCCGGTCTACGGCCCTTCGATCCGGGGCGGCTATGACGACATCTTCCCGCCGGAAACGCACTGGCAACCCAATCAAGGAGCTGAATAATGGCCTGGACCCGTGACGAGATGGCGGCGCGCGCCGCGAAGGAATTGCAGGACGGCTTTTATGTGAACCTGGGCATCGGCATTCCGACGCTGGTGGCGAACCATGTGCCCGAAGGCATCGAGGTGACGCTTCAGTCGGAAAACGGCATGCTCGGCATCGGCCCGTTCCCGTTGGAGGGCGAAGAGGATGCGGACCTGATCAACGCGGGCAAGCAGACGATCAGCGAACTCGCCTCGTCGAGCTATTTCAGCTCGTCGGACAGCTTCGCGATGATCCGCGGCGGGCATATCGACCTCACCGTGCTGGGCGCGATGGAGATCGCGGAAAATGGCGACATCGCCAACTGGATGATCCCTGGCAAGATGATCAAGGGCATGGGCGGCGCGATGGACCTGGTCGCGGGCGTCAAGAAGATCATCGTCGTGATGGAACATACCAGCAAGAACGGCGACCCGAAGTTCATCCCGGCCTGCACGCTGCCGCTCACCGGCAAGAATGTGGTCGACATGATCATCACCGATCTCGCGGTGTTCCAGCGGCCCGACCATGACAGCCCGTTCAAGCTGATCGAACTGGCCCCCGGCGTGACGGCGGAAGAGGTCGCCGCCAAGACCACCGCGCACTACGTCAGCTGAGCGGGGCAGGATGAAGCGCTCGACCAAGCTGGGACTGGGCGCTGCCGTCGCGCTGCTTGGCGGGTTCGGTGTCTATGCCGCGACGACATCGCCGCCGCTGCTGCTGAGCCAGCTCGATGCGGCGATGGGGGGCGGCAAGGGCGCGGCGCTGGTGACGCAGGGCGTTCGCTTCGGCAGCCACGGCCAGACGCTCGATGTCTGGCGCGCCGAAACCACCGTCAATGCCGACAGGCGCCCGGTGCTGATCTTCTGGCACGGCGGCGGCTGGGTGAAGGGTGCGCGTCAGGATTACGCCTTTGCCGGACGCGCCTTTGCGCGCCAAGGCTTTGTCGTCGTGATCCCCGATTACCGCAAGGTGCCGGATGTGCGCTTTCCCGCCTTTGTCGAGGACGGGGCCGAGGCGGTCGCCTGGGTGCGCGACAATATCGCGCGCTATGGCGGCGACCCCGAGCGCATCGCGTTTTCGGGCCACTCGGCCGGCGCGCATACCGCCGTGCTGCTCGCGCTCGATCCGCGCTGGCTCAAGACCGCCGATGTCGATCCCGGCATCGTCAAGGCGGTGGTGGGGCTGAGCGGTCCGTACGATTTCTACCCCTTCACGACCAAGCGCTCGATCGACGCGATGTCGCATTATCCCGATTTTAAGCTCACCCAGCCGATCGAACAGGCGCGCGCCGATGCACCGCCGACGCTGTTGGTGACCAGCACCAGGGACGAGACCGTCCGCCCGCGCAACGCGATCAACCTGAGCAGGCGGCTCAAGGCATTGGGCGCCCCGGCGGAACTGATCAACTATCGCGGGCTCGACCATGAAGAGGTGGTGATGGCGCTGTCGGTGCCGTTCCGCAGCAAGGGTCCGGTGCTGGCCGACAGCGTCGCGTTCCTCAACCGCCATTTGGGCAAGGAGCAGGATTGATGGGCTACACACTCTTCACCGCCAACCGCAATTATTCGAGCTGGTCGCTGCGCCCCTGGCTGCTGATGAAGGCGCTCGCGCTGCCCTTCGAGGACCGGCTGGTGCCGTTTGCGGGCCCCGACAATTCGGAGGAATTTCGCAGCTTCGCCCCCAATGGCAAGGTGCCCTGTCTGCACGACGGCGAGGTGATCGTCTGGGACTCACTTGCCATCGTCGAATATCTCGCCGAGCGGCATCCGGGCGTCTGGCCCGCCGATCCGGTCGCCCGCGCCTGGGCACGCTGCGCGGCGGCGGAGATGCATTCGGGCTTTTCGCCCCTGCGCAACATCTGCCCGATGAGCGTCGGCGTGCGCGCGGAACTCATCGCCGTCCCGCCAGCATTGCAGAATGACATCGACCGGATTGGCGAACTGTTTGCACAAGGTCTGGACCGCTTCGGCGGCCCCTGGCTGGCGGGTGGCACGTTCACAGCGGTAGATGCGTTCTTCGCGCCGGTCGCCTATCGCGTGCGCAGCTTCGACCTCAAGATCGGGTCGAAGGGCCAGGCCTGGGTCGAGCATGTCCTCGCCCATCCCGCGATGCTCGACTGGGAGGCGCAGGCGCTCGCCGAAACCTGGCGCGATCCCGCGCACGAAGAAGAGATCGCCGGCGTCGCGACGATAACCGCGGATTTCCGCGCAGCCTGACCGCCAGCCTGACCCGGAGCGGCGACAGGCCGAATCTTCCCTGACTTGTGCTTAAGCATTTTACAGGGCAGAACGTGTAAAGTGGCTGACATGCAGGCAATAAGGCATTGCAGCCGGGGCGCAATTTACACATCGGAGATCGCATGAAGCACTGGCTGCGCAGTCCGTTGGTCTGGACCGCAGGCGGCGTGGCCGCGGGGGCCTTGCTGATCGGCATGAGCGTATCGCGCGGGGGCGGCGTTGTCGTCACCGGCACGCCCGCGATCGCAGCGCAAGCCAGCGCGCCGCTGATCGACGATGCCAACCTGCCGCTGACGCCCGATCGCTGGCAGGGAAAGGTCGATTATGCCGCGTTGGATGCGCGGATCACCCGGATGATGCGCGATCCCGAAATGGTGGGCCTCGCCGTCGCCGCGGTCGAGAACGGGCGGCTCACTTTCGTCAACGGATATGGTTTTGCCGATCGCGAGGCCGGCCTGCCGGTGACGCCGCAGACCGTGTTCCGCTGGGCCTCGGTCTCCAAGGGCGTGGCGGGAACGCTCGCCTATCAGCTCGCGCAGCAGGGCAAGCTCAGCCTTTCGGCTCCCTTGTCCTCGTACCACACCACGCTGAAGCTGGCGGGTGGCGCGGAGAACCGGCTGGCCATTCCCGATCTGCTCGCGCACCGGCTGGGCCTTGCGCGCAATGCCTATGACGGCAAGCTGGAATCGGGCGATCCCGCGCCGATGCTGCGCAACATGCTGTCCACCGTGCCGCAGCAGTGCATGCCGGGCGACTGCCACAGCTATCAGAACGTCGCCTATGACGCGTTCAGCGAGATCGTCGCCAATGCCACGAAGACGCCCTATGACCAGCTTGCAGAGCAGATGCTGTTTGCGCCGCTGGGGATGAAGAGCGCAGGCCTTGGCATGGCGAACCTGACCGGCGCCAGGAACTGGGCGCGGCCTTATCGCCATCGCCAGGTGCAGACCTTGTCGGACGCCTATTTCCGCGTGCCTGCCGCTGCGGGCGTCAGCTCGAACATCGTCGATCTGGCGCGCTGGATGGAAGCGCAGATGGGCCAGGCGCCGCAGGTCATCACGCCGGGCGTGCTCGCGGAGATCCACCGCCCGCGCGTCGCCACCTACAAGGGCGGACGCGGCGGGCCCGAAGCGCTGATCATCAGCCATGGTTACGGCCAGGGCTGGCGCAGCCATATCTATGACGGACACTGGCTGGTCGGCCATGGCGGTGCGGTCAACGGCTATCGCGCGGTGATGTGGTTCGATCCCGAACGGCGCACCGGCATCGTGATGCTGTGGAACAGCGGATCGACCCGGCCCTTCCGGCTGCCCTACGAGTTTTTCGACCAGGTCTATGGCCGCCCGTACAGCGACTGGACCGAGCTCGACAACGACCCGCGGCTGAACGCGCCGCTGCCGGAAGCCGCGCCCGAGACGATGACGTCCGCGGACTGACTCATAAGCCTGCAAGAACATAAGAACCGGAGAGAAATGCCATGAGCATCGTGCTGCACCATCTGGAATATTCGCGCTCGACCCGCGTGATCTGGCTGCTCGAGGAAATGGGCACGCCCTATGAGATGGTGCGCCACCAGCGCGATCCGCAGACCTTCCGCGCGCCCCCGGGCCTTGCCGAGGTGCATCCGCTGTCCAAGGCGCCCACGGTGATTGTCGACGGCCATGTCATGGTCGAATCGGGCGCGATCATCGAATATCTGATCGAGCGCTTCGGCAGCGAGACGCTGGCCCCGGCGAATGCCAAGGACCGCCCGGCCTATCTCGAATGGCTACATTTTGCCGAAGGCACGATGGCGAGCCCGGTCATCTTTTCCGCGCTGGCACCGCGCTTCGGCGGCCTCGGCCCGATGCTCGGCGGCTTCATGGGCGCGGAAGTCACCAAGCTGCTCGACCATGTCGAACGCGCGGTGACCGGCCATGACTATCTTGTCGGCGACCGGCTGAGCGGCGCAGACATCAACATGGCCTATCTGCTCGAGGTGGCGACCGCCAGCAAGCAGATCGGCGACCGACCGAACCTGATCGCCTATCTCGAGCGGCTGCGCGCGCGTCCGGCCTATCAGAAATCGATCGAGATCGGCGGACCGATGATCTTCGCCGCGATTTCGGCCTGATCAGGCGAGCGCCAGGCCGGGCAGCCACTCGGCCCAGAGCTTCAGCTTCTCGTGCAATATCTGTTCAGCCTGGTCTGGCTGGACGGGCACGAGCAGCATCGTCGCATTGGGGGCGAGCTGGCCGATCAGATGGCGGTCGGCGCGGATCACCTGGCCGATGCGCGGATAGCCGCCGGTGGTCTGGCCCTCGCAGCCGATCAGATAGGGCAGGCCGTCGGGCGGGCACTGGATGATGCCGGGAAAGACCGCGCCGCTGCGGATCGGCGCGGCGCTGTTGAGGTCGATCGCATTGCCCTGCAGTTTCAGCCCCATGCGGCTCGACCGCGATGAGACGCGCCAGCGCTTGCGGGCGAGCGCGGCCATGCCCAGCGCCAGCCGGTCGCTCTCGGGCCCTGCGACTACACGCAGCACGAAGCCATGGCCGAAAAACGGCTGCAGCTCGGGCGGGGTGACGAGCGCGGGCGCATCGTCGCCCTGCTTGCCGAGCGCCAGCACATCGCCATCGGCGAACGCGCGTCCTTCCAGCCCGCCAAAGCCCGCGCCGATCAGCGTCGAGCGCGTGCCGAGCAGTTTGGGCACCTCGATCTCTGCCGATAGCGCGAGATAGACCCGGCACCCGGCCCAGACTCGGCCGATGCTGAGCACATCGCCGGCCTTGAGGTGCAGCGTCTGGTGCGGTTCGGCTTCCTCGCCATTGATCTGCACCTGGCACGGCGCGCCGGTCACAGCGACAGCGAGCGCGCGATCGGCGCGGAACTCCGCCGGGCCCAGCGTGATCTCGATTGCGGCAGCATCGAGCGGGCGTCCGACCAGCCGGTTGGCAAGCGCCAGGCTCAACCCATCCGCCGCGCCGCCCGAAGGCACCGCCAGCTTGCGCAGCCCGCGATAGGGCGCCGCCTGGAGGCTCGATTGCAGCCCGGCCTTGAGCACGGTCAGCGTCATGCCGCACCTCCCGTCCGCCGGGCGAGCTCGGCTGCATCGATCCGCTCGAACCGCACCGCCTGTCCCGCCTGCAGCAAAGCGGGAGAGGAGGCCTGCGGATCGAACAGCGTCTCGGCAATCCGCCCGATGATCGGCCAGCCACCGGGACCCGCATGCGGATAGAGCCCGCAGATCTGGCCGAGCAGCCCGACCGACCCGGCTTCCACGCGCGCGCGCGGATCGGCGAGCCGCGGGATGTCGGGAATGCGCGCATCGCAGGTGAGATAGGCAAAGCCGGGCTGGAAGCCGAGCATCGCGACGCGCCAGTCTTGCGCCGCATGCCAGCCGGGCAGCGCGTCGGTGCTTAGCCCGAGCAGCTCGGCGACGATGTCGGCATCATGCGCCCATGGCGCTTCGTAGCAGATATGCAGCGTCGCAGGCGCGATGGTCGTGGCGGGCGCCGCATCGGCATCGCTCCCGGCCAGCGCCTCGGCCGCTGCGTGCGCGGCCTCCAGGCTGCGCTGGGCGGGGTCCCAGCTTAGCGACAGGCTGTCGAGCCCCGGCACGATATCGTCCCAGCCACCGCCTTCGGCCGCCGCTGCGAGGGCCGCCACGCGCTCTGCCGGCAGGCCCTGAATCATCAACCAGTCATCGGCGCAATAGATCGACTGGCTCATCGGGCAGCTCTCCAGGGGCTTTTATGGTTATCCCCAAGACTGCCATCTCCCCCGCAATCCGCAAAGCGGTTTGTTCAGCGCCGGGGCTGTCCGAATGAATGCACAGGCTTTGCGCCATAACATGGATCAGGCTGCCGTCGTTCGCGGCGATCGGCTCGCCCTTAGCGATAGCGATGGCCTGCGCGGCGCGTTCCGCATCGCTGGCGATCAGTGCGCCCGGCTGGCTGCGCGGGACCAGGCGGCGCACGGGCGTGTAGCCGCGATCGACAAAGCCCTCGGCGATGAAACGCGCGCCCACCGCGCGCGCCGCGTCCTCGCTCGCCGAATGCGCGAGCCCCACCTGTGCGAGATGCGGGAAGGCGGCGTGCAGCGCCTCGGCCACCGCCAGCGCCATGTCGGGCCGGTCGGCCAGATCGTTATAGAGCATGCCGTGCGGCTTGATATGCGCCAGTGCGACGCCCTCGTGCGCTGCCACGCTCTCCAGCGCGCGAACCTGATCGAGCAGCGAGCCGATAAACGCGCCGAGCGGCATGTCGAGCGACACCCGCCCGAACCCGGCGCGGTCGGGATAGCTCGGATGCGCGCCCGCCGCGATGTCCGCCGCCTTTGCCGCGCGCAGCATCACCGCCATGCTCGCCTCGTCGCCGGCATGCCCGCCGCACGCGATGTTGCAGCTCGAAATATGTCGCATCAGCGCGATGTCGCGGGCCTGCTCCTCGGGCTGTTCGCCCAGATCCGCGTTGAGATCGATCGACCGGTTCATGGCCAGATGCCCGCCGAGCGCAGGATCAGCCGCGCGCCCAGCCCAGCGCAGACCAGCACCACCGCCCCGCCAAGCAGATTGGCGATGGGGCCATTGGCGAAGGCACCCAGGCTTTGGCGGCGCGCCGCGACCCAAAGCAGGAAGGCGGCGAGGATCGGTAGCAGCAGCCCATTCGCCGATTGCGCGATCAGGATCAGCTCGATCGGATTGACCGCGAAGAATGCGAAGACCGTCCCGATCGCGATCACGACGAGCGCGGTGCGCCGGAAGATGCGCGTGCGCCGCACCGGATCGTTCGCGCCCCCCGTCATCTCGGCGAGCACATAGCCGGTCGCGAGCGGCGCGGTGAGCGCCGAACTGAAGCCTGCACCCACCAGCCCCAGCGCGAACACGATCCGCGCCGGCATGCCGAACAGGCTCTCAAGCCGCAGCGCAATATCGTCGAGCGGTCCTGCGCCGCTTGCCGTCAGCTTGGCCGTCGCCGCGCCCATGATGACGATCGCCATGGAGAGCAGTCCGCC
Organism: Blastomonas sp. CCH1-A6; assembly: GCF_001556365.1. Taxonomy (NCBI): domain Bacteria; kingdom Pseudomonadati; phylum Pseudomonadota; class Alphaproteobacteria; order Sphingomonadales; family Blastomonadaceae; genus Blastomonas; species Blastomonas sp. CCH1-A6. The sequence continues at coordinate 9,910 of NZ_LSIS01000297.1, forward strand.
CAGCGTCACCGAAAGCCCCGTGTCGAGGTTCGATGCCGCCAGCCCCTCGGCATCGGGCGCGAACTTGCCGCGCACCGAGGCGGCGTGGAGGAACAGGTTATAGGGCACCACCGTGGTGCCGATCAGCGCGATCGCGGTGAACAGGCTGTCGGCGGGCAGGCGCGGCAAGTTCGCGC
>NZ_LSIS01000298.1:0-562 GCF_001556365.1 Blastomonas sp. CCH1-A6
GAACAGCGCAAAGCAGGTCGCGCCGCTGCCCGACATGCGCGACAGGGTGGCGCCCGGGGTTGAGCGCAGCCGTTCGAGCACATCCGCGATCTCGGGTACGAGCACGCGCGCGGGCGCTTCTAGATCATTGCGACCGCTTGAGATGACTGCCTGAAGGCTGGACGTATCGAGCGGGCCTCGATCGACCTGATCCCACCCCCGGAACACCGGCGCGGTGCCGAGCGGAATGCCAGGATTGACCAGCAGGATCGGCATGCCCGAGAGGCCCGGCAGATCGAGCGCTTCCAGCGCTTCGCCCCTGCCCTCGACGCGCAGGCTCTGGCTGATGACACAGGCAGGGATATCGGAGCCGAGCGTCTCGCCGATCACGCACAGCGCGCGGTCGGTCAGGTTGCAGCCCCAGAGCCGATTGAGCAGGCGCAGCGCGGCGGCCGCATCGGCGGAGCCACCGCCTATTCCGGAAGCGACGGGCAGGTTCTTGGTGAGGTGCAGATTGGCGCCAAGTTTTCCGCTAGAATGAACACCCACCCCCGCCAAGTTCCCGAGCGAAGTCGAGGGACGT
>NZ_LSIS01000299.1:0-13712 GCF_001556365.1 Blastomonas sp. CCH1-A6
GGCACTCTATATAGATTGTCGTGTTGTCCGTGAAGGGCTCTTATCGGACAGCAAAGGCACCGTACAAGCTGGGTATACTTTTTAAGCCATTTATATACTATCTGGCCGATGGCATCCGCCCCAGCACCCTGGCAACTGACGCTTGCCCGCATCGAAGGCGCCCTCCCCTTCATCTCACCCGAGCTGTCCGAATGCCTTGCGCTGGCCTCACTCCGGCGCCTCTGGCGCGTACAAGTGCGCGATTATCCGTTTGATAATATTGGAATTGAACACAATCCGGGGCTTGAGGCCGACGAGCTTGTGCGCTCGTGGTACTCCGAAGAACGCGGTCAGTTCTTGTCGTGGATCAGCCGGCGAGGTCACCCTCCTCTCGCCCATGCTGCCAAGCTGGTCATGGCCGCGAAAAGTCACTCCGAAGGATTCAGCGAGACATACAGGCCTGCTGATCGCGCGCTCGAACGGCTCGATGCGCTGCTGCCAACCAGCGATCCGATGGGCACCCTCCTTGAATGGCTGGCGGAACTGCGAACTGAGGAAATCGACTTTCTTGAAGGCGGCAGCGAGATCATCGAGGTCAGTGGGTTCGCGGTCACACGTTCGGCGCCCCGGGGGGCGGCCTGGGCTGCGTCGCTTGCGGCCGCCATGCGCCCACACTTGTTTGGGCTGGGCTCGGCGCCAATGGCGCTTGCTGGGATCATGCCGCGGGCTCTGTTCCGTGAACTTCACGAGGATCCCCTGCCCGTCCTATTACGTCGTGCGCTTCAGGCTGCTGCTGAGAGTGCAGCCGCAGACCTCCGTGCCATGCAAAGGGCTCACCTGCAGGCTGAGGGAGCACTTTCAGGCCTCTACGCCTCGTCGACGGCTCCCCTGGCTTGGCGTCTTGTAGCCGGCATCGGACCTCTTACCCGTGCGGAGCTTGCCAGAGGCCTTGAGGTGACCAAGCGAACCGCGTCACAATCAGTTGCGGCTATGGTGACTACCGGCATGGCCAGTCTTCGAACTTCCGATGGCGCAATCGTCCGAACGGACACGTGAACGTGTCATGGACCCCGGAATACTTCCCGGTAGCAAACGCCAATTCGATTTTGTGAGCTCGCTCTGCGGCGTAGCAGCTGCTCTACGAACTTTTTCGCCCTGCCCGGGTCAGCGAATGACAACTTACGTCGCTGTCCACGCGTTCCAATCCGGCCCCACGAGAATTCAACAATCGCAACACCGAACAGGTCTTGGCTCCGAGATATGGCATAGCGCCGTGCAACATTGAGATCGGGATTTTTGGCTTCGAGCCAAATGTGACACTCGTTCTGATCATGCTCTAACATACGGAGGAGTATGCGACAGCCGCCTGGAGCTAGGCCAATCGGAAGTTTGAATCACAGGTCTCTATGGTGATTCAAGGAATCGATCATGAGGCTGTGACCGCCGCTCAGCTGCGGACGTCTGATTCTTATGGAATTTGCGCGTCTCTCGGGCGAGGTCATTCTCGAAGCGAGAGTGCGATCTTCCTTAATCTTGAATCAAATCAATAACAAATCCGCCGCAGGCGAAAACGTTAGGGGATTTAGATTCTAAGGTTAAGAGGTTACCTGCTCGCCATCAGCCTGCAAACTCCTGATTTCTCGCGAGTCGGGGTCGCTATGTCGAATCTGATAACACGATGTTCGGTTTCTGATAGCACGACCGCCAGATTCTAATAACACGTCATCTGATGCCCGATCACACGTTGGCCACCTCCCTGCCCTGTTGATAACTTTGAAAGCACGGCTCAGAGCGTGAGGCCATAGGATCAGTTAGCGTTCCGATTCACATATGGTGCGTCGATCCCAAACTTTCCGATCGCCATTTGCCCCGAGGCTGAAACGGACGTGTTTTCGGAAATCTGGTATCTCCGGTTGAACGTGTTTTCGGGAATGGCTTTTGGCGGCGTCCTTTTTCCTCCAGCTTGCCGGCTGACCCGTCGCGCTTCTTGGAAGCTGTGCCCGAAGTGGAGGCTTAGGCGATCTGCAAGCTGGTCCGACCTTTCCACGTTAGATGGCTGATTTCAGTCAAAGATGACCGGCTAAAGCACTCGCGGAGTGTTCAATGCTGGTGCTCTTGGGTCTTGTCGGCAATTCTTTAGCAGGTGCCGAACGTAGACGTAGTTTTCTGATCGGGCGGGGTAAGTGGCGTGATTCCCGAAAACACGTTCGGTATCGGGCGTACATCATGAGACCGTTCTTATATTTCCGATCAATCGCGATGCTTGCCGCAGACTGTCACCGGTCTGAAGCTGGGCGACGGCGCTACTAGCGCGCCGGGCGCACATAACCGGTCCCACGGACGGGCGCGCCCTTCAAAAGCCCGGAAGCGTATGCTTGTTGCGCTCGTGGTGCTTCTTCATGAAGCCGTAGAACCGCTTCGAGTAGTTCCTTGGCAACTCATGGGGATTGCTGTTCAGAAAGGAATCGAATTGCCGCATCAGCACATCGAGATCCCAACCAGGACATTCAGAACGGATGGCCTGATAGATTTCGGGATCAAGAGTGTCCTGCGCGCCCCCTCCCCTCCGTCGTGACTGAGATTGGCTTGCGGTGCTGTCCAATGCGGCTGATGCATCGGCTTGCTGTTCGGGGCGCAAGCTCGCACTCGTTGTTGCAAGGAGCTTGCGCACGAGGGCAGGATCAACGAATTCCGGCGGAGGGCTGACCTTGGCTACCTTTTCGGGGGTTGCGCGCTGAATGCGCTGGGCTCTGCTCTCCGTGGTGACAGAGCCACTATCCTCGATTTTTCCAGAAGGTTTTTCGAGATGGCGACGCATCACCATCTTCAGCTTTGGACGCGGCGTCTCTGCTCCAATGACCTCCAGACTGATATCCGGCAGGTTGTTAGCTCGCGCCAATTCAAGAATCTTGTTCTTGAACGAGGGTAGGGAGCTTTCGCTGCCGCTTTTCTGATGAAGAGTTTCGAAGCCAATCGTGAAACCTTCTGGCCCATTGCCACCAGCGTGCTTGCGAGCGGCGCGGTAGAGCCATTTCCCAAGTCCGCTCGTTATCTCGAAATACAAAGGCGAAATCGCAAGGACATTTCGCTTGTCCATGACCCCGTCGAAGAACCACTTGGAAAGCGTGATTTCCATCCCAAGCGAACGCTGGGTTCGTTCATCAACGAGATGAGTATAGCTATCGATCCACGAAAATGTGGTCTCGCGGGATTTGGAGTTCGCGCGGATGTTCGTCTTGATCGTCGTGGCCTGAAGACGATCAAGCGCTGCGATCAGTCGCTCATAAGCGCGCCCGCTTACACCCCAGCAGATTCGCTTGAGAAGATCGCCAGGTTGAACACGAATGGTCGGCGACAGGTCGTTGTCACCCCGCTCGCGCAATTCGTTGAGGTGGGACGCCAGATAGATCATGATATCTGCATCCCAGATGGTCGCCATCCCATAGGCTGGGTTGGCTGATACATGCACGGTGACCGACTTATCCGGACTGAGGTACTCAATGGGTTTCAGGCGCTTCTTCTTCGAAAGGCTGAAGAAAGGACGCTGCATGGTCTCCTGATAGTCCCGCAGCGAGATGTCACTGAAATCAGGCAGCGTGAAGAACATCTCGAACTGCACCCGGCGACCGGAGGAGGACTGATCTTTCTCGCTCACGTTCTTCGCCCGGTAAATCTGCCGCTGTCCCACACGTGGGACAAGTTAGTTAAATATATGAAATACAACGATAAAAACCACATTTTCAGAGTGGTGAACACATGGCCATAGGTGGGTCCGAAACCCTCCTTCATGGGGCAGGCCTTTTTAGAATCTTCGCCTTCTCAATCAGAGGGCGCAATGCATCGAGGATTTCGTCAGCGCTCAAATCAGTGGGGTTGATCGTTATCGTGAGCCCTCGTGCACGATCCTTTTCGATGACACCAATGGACGATCCCGCCGCTTCGATTACGGCTTTCTGAACACGGCCAGGCCTGCCCGAAACTGCCTTGAGCAGACGGACAACAACCTGAGGGCCAGAAATTGGCTCTTCGTCTCCGGATTGCCGGAAACTTTGCTCCGCAGCGATCTGCTTTGCTGCTTCCTCCATCCTAGGGCGCAGCGATGGGTTGCGTATGGCTGGAAGAAGCTTGTCACCGTACCGCACCTGAAGTTCCATTGGCGACGCAAATGCGCTTACGATTGTTTGCGGAATCTCTGTCAGGCCGATGTACCGGGCGAGCGTAGATTTCGAGATCTTTACGCGTTCAGCAAGCCGGGCCTGAAGGCCATCATAATAAGTATCGACTGCTGCCTTGTAGTTCAAACCGCGCTCTAAATCTGAGATATCTTCCCTCTCGCGGTTCTCGATATCAGCAAGGCGGAACGCAGCTTCGTCATCGAGATCTTCGATAATCGCGACGAGCTCGATATCCGGGTAGTGATTGGCGTTGAGCCACGCGACGGCCCAGTGGCGCCTTGTGCCAATGATCAGTTCGTACTGCAGCTCACCTTGCTGTTTCCGGCGCACGACTACTGGGATGCGGTTCCCGTTTTCTGCTTGGATCGATTCAATCAGAGATCGCAAACGGGGTTCGGTGAGCTGTTCGTAATCACGGGCGTTTCCCGGCCAGATCGAACATTCTGCAGGTTTGAGCCGGATGGTCGGGCGCTTGACCATCCGCGCTGCTTCCGTGAAGCCTTCAAGCCGACGTGTTGTGAAATTGCGCGATGCGGTTGCCCCTGCAGCGTCCTTGGCTTCAGAGACGGAAGGCTGGTCAGGGGCAGGGGAGGCGAGGGCCTCGCCAATCAATGAACGACGGCTCACGCTGCAACACTCCCTGCCGTGTCAGATGACCGTCTCGAAATGCTCTTCGACGGCCACTGCTCATGTATTTCGTTCAGAACTTCTCCGAAGACTGCGTTGAGATTGTCCCGGCAACGCTGGTAGGTTGCGTGCGCAGCTGAAGGCTTGCTTTCATAGATCGACCGGAATGCTTGAGTGGCATTCTTGATTTCCTCAGAAGCTAGGATCGGCTGATTCAGCAGGAAATTGGCATATGTGGCCTTCATCATCTTCCACATGTCGGCTTCACCTGGCTTGCTGGGGGTGTAGGCCGAGCAGACGACGCGAATGAACCCGTAATCAACAGGCGTTCCGTGATCCTCGAGGATCTCGATATTCTCGGCGATGGTGTCCATGAAATGGATGGTTGAAAGATAGTCGAGCTGCCTTGCCGGAACCGGGATAAGCATACCTGTTGCGGCGGCCATCACATTGAGGCCCAGGAACCCCATAGCCGGCGGAGGATCGAGCAAGACGACGTCGAAGTCCTTGATGATGCTGTCGATGCCAATACGGAGACGCTGAAGTCCCTCGCGCACTGCTTGTCCGCCCTCCGTCAACGTTGCCGTGAGGTCCCACTCTGCATCCTGCAGGCCAAGGCTTGACGGCACTATTTTGATTGTAGGCCAAGCGGTTTCTCGGATTGCCTTCCTGAAATCGTCGAATGTACTGCGAGGCGACAGGAAGTTTCCTAAAGTCTCCTCTTCGTCGATAAGTGCTTCGGGCTGAATGTCGAACATAGTTGTCGTTGACGCCTGCGGATCGCAGTCGATCACGAGAACGCTATATCCGTTCAGCGCGAGAAAATCGGCGAAATGCTTGGTAATCGTACTCTTGCCGACGCCGCCCTTGAAATTCTGCACGGCTACTACAACCGCATTCTCATGGGCTAGCTTGCCCGGATGAATGTTCAGCGCCTTGCGAATATGAGTAAGGTCTTCGAGCGTGTAATAGCGGCGGCCATTGTTAAGCTGTTTCGGAGGCGCGAGACGCCCCTCCTTCTCTGCCTTGGCAAGCGCTTCAGGCGTTCTTCCGACCAATTCCGCTGCCGCCGTAGGCCCAAAGGTGATATCGAGGACCTTGCGTTCATCAGGTTTGAACACCACAGCTTTGACCCGATCGCGCATCATTTCGCAGGATCTGGTCATGTTTCGCAGTGTGTTCACGGTGTAGGACATGCGTCTGCCTTTCGATGAATCGCAGTTCTGCGACCCAGTTCGTGTTTTATGATCATTTTCGGCGGTAGAAGTCAAACCGATATCATCGGAATGGTGCCGGTCCCGAATCCCCGTCGCTGCCGGGCACCCCTTGTCGCATAGCCTGTAGTGATCACGGGCTCATAACCCCGAGGCGAGAGGGAAGGGGGATGACCTGATGCGGTTCAGCATCAGGAGCAGACCGTGACCGACCTTTTTGAACAATCCAGCCAGAAGCTGGACGCAGCAATCACCGAAATCCAGCACGCCATCGCCACCGGACTGGCGAACAAGCAACGCCTGTTTGAGACGATGCGCCAGCTCTACGGGGAGGGCTCCGCAAACGGCGCCTGGAGCCAACGGGACGCTTTTGACCTGCTCGAGGCGGCATTGACGCGCCACATGGCCGGACTGCTGAACAAACCTCTGATGCTGCACCAGATCTCGGAGATCAGTGCGCTTATCGAGGCGCTGCCGACACATACGGTCAGAAGTGAAGACCAGATCAGGTATCAGCAATTCTCGACGCCCGCAGACCTCGCAAGCCTAGCCGTGATTTTGGCGCAGCCACTTGCAACCGATATCGTTCTTGAGCCGAGCGCCGGACATGGCGCTCTGGTGGCAACTTTGCCCGATGTCGGCGCATTGCATCTCAACGAGATCGATCCGCGCAGGCGTGAAAAGCTGGCAATGCTGTTTCCCGATGCCAACATCACAGGGATCGATGGAGCCATGCTGGCCTCCCATCTCGACGCGGCAGTGCAGCCAAGCCTGATCCTGATGAACCCGCCGTTCTCCCGATCAATGGGACGAGGAGCAGACGAGTTCGCAGCGGTGCGTCACCTGCGCGCTGCCATAACGCGCCTCAGGCAAGGGGGACGGATCGTCGCGATCATGCCGGACTGGTTCACGACGAGCGCGAAGCTTGCGAAAATCTACGAAGACACCTTTGCCTCTTGCACAGTCCGCACATCCATCCGGCTCGACAAATGCTATCACAAGCAGGGCACCAGCGTGGCCGTGCGCTTGTACGTGATCGACAAGATCCCGGGGCAGATCAGACCTGCAGTTTTGGCGCGGCAGACAGTTGCAGACGTTGCGTCTGCGGTTCCAATCATCAAACGCGTGACAGCCGAGCCCGACTGCGAACCGCGCGCGGTGCCGCCGAAAGCAAAGCCGGGTGCGCTCTTCAAAGCCATGCGGGCAACGCCGATCACAAAGCCCGTCAAGGCGAGGGCAGCCCAAGCCCCCAAGATCGAAGCACTGGCGTTCAGTACCCTGGACAAGCCGCGCGTGCTCGGTGAGCAAAGCGGGGTCTACATCCCGTACCGGCCAAGCCGGGTCGACATTGTTGGCGCACGCGAGCATCCGACGCCGCTCGTCGAAAGCGTGGCCATGGGATCAATCTCTGCACCTATCCCGGATTATGTCCCAGCGCTGCAGGATCGGGTCTTGCAGGAAAGCCTGCTATCCGAGGCCCAGATCGAAACTGTCATCTATGCCGGGAACGCGTGGCAGCAGTATCTGCCTGGCCTGTTCGTTCCCGCTGAAGAAGGCGTTGGCCTGCAACTCGACGAGCATGGGCGCGCCTACCGCAAGGGCTATTTCCTCGGCGATGGCACGGGGGCAGGGAAGGGCAGGCAGATCGCCGCCTGCATCCTTGATGGCTGGCTTGCCGGACGCCGCAAGGCCATCTGGGTCTCGAAGAACGAAAGCCTGCTCGAAGACGCGCGCCGCGACTGGAGCGCTATCGGAGGGCTAGCGGCCGACATTCAGCCGCTTTCCAACTGGAAGATCGATCAGGCGGTTCCGTTTCGCGAAGGGATCCTGTTCGTCACCTACCCGACCCTTCGCAGCCAGCGTCAGGACGCCACCCGCCTGAAGCAGCTGCTCGATTGGGCGGGCGAGGATTTCGACGGTGTCATCGCCTTCGATGAGAGCCACGAGATGGGCGGTGTTGCAGGGGGCGAGGGCGCCCGCGGCACGAAAAGCGGATCGCTGCAGGGCATCGCCGGCGTGCTGCTGCAAAACAATCTACCCGATGCGCGGGTTCTCTACGCCTCTGCGACTGGGGCCTCGGAGGTCAACAACCTTGCCTATGCCGTACGCCTCGGCCTGTGGGGACCCGGCACCGCGTTTGCCAACAGGGAAGATTTCATCAGCCAGATCAGGGCAGGGGGCATCGCTGCGATGGAACTCGTGTCGCGCGATCTCAAGGCACTTGGCCTCTATCAGGCGCGCGCGCTCAGCTTCGCAGGCGTCGAATACGACATCCTGAAACATGATCTGACAGCCGAACAGATCGCCGTCTACGACACTTATGCCGATGCTTGGGCGATCATCCATCAGAACCTTGAGGAGGCGCTGGAGCTGACCGGCGTCGTCGATGAAATCGACGGCACAACGCTCAACAGCGGTGCGAAAGCCGCAGCGCGGAGCCGGTTCGAAAGCACCAAGCAGCGGTTCTTCAACCAGCTGCTGCTGTCGATGAAGCTTCCCACGCTGATTGCTGCCATCAATCTCCATCTGGATCGCGGCGAGGTGGTTGTCGTTCAACTGGTTTCGACCGCCGAAAGCATCCTCGATCGCCGTCTCGACAGCCTCTCGCCAGAAGAGCGCGCTGAGCTCGACCTCGACCTCAGCCCGCTCGACGCCGTGATCGAGTACCTCGAGCGCGCCTTCCCCACGCAACAGATGCAAGTGTTCGTCGATGATACCGGCACTCAGCGCTCGGCACCGATGTTCGACGAGGAAGGCCGTCCAGTCCACAATCAGACTGCGATCGCCCGCCGCAGCGAGGTGATCGAGCATCTGTGCGCCATGCCGCCGATCAAGCCAGCGCTGGACGGGATCATCGAGCACTACGGACCGGAGAGGGTCGCCGAGGTGACCGGGCGCAGCAAGCGACTCATAAACCAGAGCGACGGCCAGCAACGCCTCGAGACCCGCTCGCCGCGGACAAACCAGTCCGAGACCGACCAGTTCATGGATGGCAGGAAGCCGATCCTTGTCTTCAGCGATGCGGGCGGCACCGGGCGATCCTATCACGCGAGCCTTGACGCAGCTTGCCAGAAGCGGCGCATCCACTTCCTGCTTGAGCCTGGATGGCGAGCCGACCGCGCCATCCAGGGGCTGGGCCGAACGCACCGGACCCATCAAGCCAACACACCGCTGTTCCGGCCTGTGACCACGAACTGCAAGGGGGAACTGCGGTTCACAAGCACCATTGCGCGCAGGCTCGACAGCCTGGGGGCGCTGACGCGAGGCCAACGCCAGACGGGCGGCCAGAACCTGTTTGACCCTGCCGACAATCTCGAAAGCGAATATGCCAAGGCGGCTCTCTCGACCTGGTTTGCATTGCTGGCGGACGGCAAGCTCAAGAGCGCAACGCTGATCGATTTCCAGCGCCGCAGCGGGCTCAAGATTGTCTCCGACGACGGCATTCTCGAAGAGGACCTTCCGCCAATCCAGCGTTGGCTCAACCGCATCCTCGCGCTGCCGATCGGAATGCAGAATGCGATCTTCGAGGAATTTCTGGGGTTGGTCGAAGCGCGGGTGTCGGCTGCGCGCGAGGCCGGATCGCTCGATGTTGGCGTCGAGACCCTGCGGGTTGAACAGGCCGAGGTTGTCGAAGACATCGTCCTGCGGACCGATGAGCGAACCGGTGCCACGTCACACTTGCTGCAGCTGGCTCTCAAGACGAGAGCACGGCCGATCTCGCTAGAGCGTGTCCTTGAGCGCCGCGATTACGCCGACGGCTGCATTCTGCTCCAAAACACCAAGAGCGGGAAAGCAGCCCTGGCCGAACCTTCTCGGCACTTCATGACCGAACAGGGCGAACTCATCAGGCGGGTTATCCTCCACCGTCCTCTGCGGCGGGAATACCACCACTTCGATGACCTGGCGGAATCGGCTTGGGAGGAGGCCCCCCGCCGGACCTTCGAAAAGCTTTGGCAAGGCGAAGTGGCAGAGCTTGCCGAACGGCTCACCACAGAGACCGTGTACCTTGCGACCGGACTTCTCCTGCCGATCTGGTCGAGCCTTCCCATCGACTATCTGGAGGTCCGGCGGATCGTGGACGAAGAGGGACGAAGCTGGCTCGGCCGCATGGTCCACGAGCTCGATGTAGCGAGGCTGCTCGAGAAATTCGACATTGCCTCTACCATTGAACTAACCCCGGATACGATCATCAAGGCGCTTGGCGAAGGCCGGACGATCCCTATCAAGCAGCCGTTCGTGGCGACCATTAAATGCTCGCGCGTGGCAGGCGAGAAGCGCTACGAAATCGTCGGCGCACCCGCCGAGCAGTTGCCCTGGCTCAAGAGCATCGGCTGTTTCACGGAAATCATCGCGTTTCGCACGCGAGCGTTCATCCCGGCAATGGCAGCGCCGTCGGTGATCAGCGCGCTGTTTCGAGAATGAGTAGCTGGGAACATCAACGCCGAGTTTTTGCTGTGACCTTACGGCCCACAACCTTCTTCTTAGCATGCACCATCAGCACAGCATGGGATGACGATAAGTGGGACACCGCCTAAATGATTTAGGGTTCAAACCCAATCAGATGGTTTGAACCGCGCCGGGTTTGTCGGAGGCTCCAACTCCTGAGAAGGTGGAGCCATGACGAGCAAGACAACGAACAAGTTTGCGCCGGAAGTCCGAGAGCGAGCGGTGCGGATGGTTGACGATCAGCGCGATGCCTATGGGGTCGAGCCGATCTGCCGCGTCCTGCCGATCGCTCATCCACCTACCACGAGCGGGTCGCGCAGCGACAGGATCCGACACGCCTCTCGGCGCGGTCACGGCAGGATGTGGCGCTCAAGCTGGAGATCGCCCGCGTGTTAGCCGAGAACTTCGCGGTTTACGGCGTGCGCAAGGTCTGGCGGCAGATGATACGGGAGGGCGTGCCCGTCGCCCGCTGTACGGTCGCGCGACTGATGCGCGAGATGGGCCTGGCAGGCGTGATCCGGGGCAAGCCGGTGCGCACCACGATCAGCGACAAGGCGGCGCATTGCCCGCTCGATCACGTCAACCGCCAGTTATACGCGCCAGCGCCGAACATGCTGTGGGTGTCTGACTTCACTTACGTCGCGACCTGGGCGGGGTTCGTCTACGTCGCCTTCGTCATCGATACCTATGCTCGGCGGATCGTTGGCTGGCGGGCCAGCAGGACGGCGCATGCCAGCTTCGTCCTCGATGCGCTGGAACAGGCGCTTCACGATCGCCGGCCGACCCATCGGGGCGGCCTCATCCATCATAGCGACCGCGGATCGCAATACGTGTCCATCAAATACACCGAACGCCTCGCCGAGGCCGGGATCGAGCCCTCAGTTGGCAGCGTCGGCGACAGCTACAACAACGCTTTAGCCGAGACGATCAACGGCATTTACAAAGCCGAGGTCATCCATCGTCGTGGACCCTGGCGACCCTTCGAAGCGGTGGAATACGCGACCCTCGAATGGGTCGATTGGTTCAACCATCGCCGGCTGCTGGAGCCCATCGGCAACATGCCGCCTGCCGAAGCCGAAGATCAATATTACCCTGCCGCAGACAACATCGATATGGCAGCGTGACTCACAACCCAACGCCTCCGGCAGACCCGGCGCGGTTCAATCACCTTTATTCAGTATGTTTAAAGCCTATTCGGTGGTAGCGTTTGGCGGTGGCCTAGATCTGGGCGGGAGAGAGACGATGACAATGCGTTTCCTGAAGCTGGTAGCTGTGGTCGCGGCGCCGGTCGCCCTTCTGGGAGGTTGCGCGACGACGCACACACCTGCGCGCCTTGCCTATTACAAGGTTCCCTGCAATACACCGGGAGCGGTAATCGCCGAGCCTATCGTCTTAGACGATCCGGCGGCGCCGATCCCCGCTCCAAGCACCCCGGCAACTCCCGCTGCCTCGCCGCGCCTCTGCGTCATCGCCGTAAGCGATTCGCGCTCGGGCTACGCCGGCGGATATGGTGGTTATGGCGCATACGGTCGAGGTTATGGTCGACCGTATTTTGGGTCGGTCGGTATCGGGTTCGGGTTTGGTTCGCATCGCGGCAGTCACTTCGGTGGTTATCGCGGCGGGCATGGGCGCCGCCACTAGGCACTGTCGTGCTGCGGGCGAGCCCGCATAAGGCAGCGTTCGACAAACTACTGCCGGATTGTAGCCATCTTGTACACGGGCTACCCGCCCACCGAGCAGCTCTCGGGCCGCGACGAACGACTCGCATCCTGGATCGATGCTACGCGCGAGGCCATGATACTTGGGTTGTGCGAGGATCGGGATAGCGCGGCAGCGCCTTGGGAATCCGATAGCGTTCGGCTCCGGGCTGCCGCGGACGCGCAGGCCGATGGTGCTGCTGGACGGTCCCAAACCAGCGTTGGTCGCTCGACTTCGTCTCTGACAGCCTGATCTGCGGTCGGCGCTTCCGTATCCGGTGCGTGGTCGATGACATCACGCGCGAGTGGCTGGCGCTGGTGGCTGATACGTCGCTGTCGGGCGGAAGGGTGGCACGGGAACTGACCAGCTTGACCGGCATACACGGCAAACTGCGCACGGTGGTCAGCGACAATGGGCCACCGCGTAGTTTATCTAGCCACCCTCGTGCATGGTACGAAGTCGCTTTGGCGCTTCAATGCAGGAGGATGACCGATGTCGATTTATGCAGGATTGGACGTGAGTGACAAGACAAAGCACATTTGCGTGGTCGATGTCGAAGGTAGAGCTGTGCGGCGAGATGTTGTCGTCAGCGATCCCGATGTCTTGGCAAGGTGGCTCAACCGGCATTACCTGGATCTCGCGCGCGTGGTGCTCGAGACGGGTACATTATCGACATTTCCATACCACAGATTGATCGAACGCGGCGTCAAGGTTGAGTGCATCTGTGCGCGGCACGCCAAGGGTGTTCTTTCCGCGCAGGTCAACAAAAGCGACGTCCACGATGCAGAAGGACTCGCGCATCTGGCACGCACTGGCTGGTATAAACGCGTCCACATGAAGGCATCAGCCACTCACATCGACAGGGCAGCTCTGCGAATCCGGTCGCAGCTGATCACAGCGCGGACGTCGATGGCCAACCAGCAGCGTGAATCCAATCGTCTGTTGAATGACCGGACAAAGACAGATGGCGTCTGCACCGGCTGATGAGCGTCCCTGGCGTCGGACCGATTACCGCGCTCACTTTTACCTCGACCATCGAGAATTCGCACCCTTTTGTGATGTCGGCGACGACGCAGGGTTCGTGCCCCGAAGTAGTCAATCTGGAGAACGCGACATGAATAGCCACATCTCCACGGCAGGAGATCCTATGTTGCGTAAGGCGCTTTGTGAAGCCGCCATCTCCGCGTTGTTCCAGTTGAAACGGTCATTCGCCCTTCAGCTTTGGGGCGGGAAAATGGCGGGAGCCAAAGGCGCAAAGCGTGCTGGAACGTTCGTTACACCAAAGCTCCTGCATTACTCCATACGCTTTGGTTGAACGAGACTGAGTTCCGTTGGGCCTGATCCCGGCGTCCCTCATTCCGATCAGTCATGCCCCGGACGATCTCGTCAGCCAAGTAGAGGGTCAAACCTCGTATGGGACTCAGGGAAGTCCACCTACTCCGCTCGTCCGCGATCATGAAGGCTCGGACACAGTGCTTCTTCCGCTGCCCGATGACCCCGAAGACAACCATTGGCGAACGAGAAGAAGGAAGAAAAATGCCAAAATCAATGAGACAACTGAGCTGACCCCGCC
>NZ_LSIS01000300.1:0-7151 GCF_001556365.1 Blastomonas sp. CCH1-A6
TAGCGCCACCTTCAGCGGCTCGCCCAGCGGTGCGGGCATCGGGCGCATCTCAATCGCGGTATCGCCGGTGGCGGCGAGCAGCAGCCGGATGCGCGTGGGCACCTCCAGAAAGAAGCAGGCATGGTTGAGCGCGTTGCGCACGGCGTGCCGGTCGAACGAGAATCCCAGCGCCGCCGCGCTCGCCTTCATCCGCTCCAGATGCAGTTCCAGCCGGACGATGCCGCTCGCAGGATCAAATCCCATGGTCTCGATGAGATCGAACCGCCCCGCCCTTGCCTGCAATCCTGTCGCCGCCTTCAAGAACGCCCCCTTGACCAGACATTCGCGCCATTCGTCTGCTGCGCCGGAATCCGCGACCACCCCCGATCCCAGCCCAAGGCTGACCTTTTGCGCATCGGCGGCAAGATGCAAGGTGCGAATTGCGACATTGAAAGCGGCGTCACCCGGCTGGCCTTCGCGATGCGGGTCGATCCGGCCGATCGATCCGCAATAGATGCCGCGCGGCCTCGCCTCGATTGCGTGCAGCAATTCCATCGCACGGATCTTTGGCGCGCCGGTGATCGATCCGCAGGGATAGATCGCGCGAATGATGTCGATCGCATCGCGGCCCGGCGCCAGGCCCGCGCGTACGGTCGAGGTCATCTGGTGGACGCTGGGATAGCTTTCGATGCGGAACAGATCGGTCACGCGCACGCTGCCGGGCACCGCGACGCGCGCCAGATCGTTGCGCAGCAGATCGACGATCATCAGGTTTTCCGCGCGGTCCTTTTCCGAGCTGCGCAGCTGTTCCGCAGCCTCGGCATCGCGCGCGGGATCGGCTTCGCGCGGGCGCGTGCCCTTCATCGGGCGCGCGGTCATCTCGCCCTGGCGCAGCGAGAAGAACATTTCGGGCGAAAGGCTCAATTGCCAGTCGGCACCATCGAACACCACGCCGCCATAGCCCGCCGCCGATCCCGCGCGCAGCGCGCGATAGAGCGCCAGCGGATGGCCCGAAACCGCAGCATGGTTCTGGAAGGTAAGATTGGCCTGGTAGATGTCACCGCGCGCGATCGCTTCGTGCACCAGCGCAAAGCGCGCCGCATAGTCATGCTCGGCCATTTCGGGGCGCGCCGGGGTCAGAGAGGCTTGCGCCTCCCCGCCCTGCAGCGTGAGCCAGCCGGGCACGGCCTCTGGCGGCATGACGTCATGACGTTCAAACAGCCCGAACCAGGCCAGCCGCATCGGCCCCAGCGCATCGAGCAGCGGCCGCAGCCGGGGTTCGAGCGCATGGCCGGCTTCGTAGGTCAGATAGCCCGCTGCATGCAGCCCTGACCGCCCCGCGCTGCGCAACTCGTCGAGCAACTGGTCCAGCTCTTCGGCGGTGTGCGCCGACAGGCAGCGCACCGGATCGCGGTACAGCCGCGCCGGGCTACCCCCCTGCACGCGGGCATCATCGAGCAGAACGAAGGGCTGGGAAAGACGGGCGGGCCTGGGGTCCATGGCCCGCGCTTCTAGGGCCTGGCTGCATCACTGCCTAGAGGGGTGTTTGGCAGGCCATCTGGCTGTGCGGTTGCCAAGGGCGCGCGCGCCGCATAGACGGGCAGCAAGACATGAAGGGACGCAGGATGCATCGGCGCATTTGGACATGGGCGCTGGCCGCGCTGGCGGTCGGTCTGGCTGTCCCTGTGGCCGCCGAGGACGCCGCCCCGGCCGATCCCATAGTTCCGCCCCCGGCTGCGATGGTGGCCGATGGCGTTCCGCCCATCGCGCAATCGCTGGTCGCAGACACGCGCCCCTATCTCGAATATCGCACCGCCGGGTTTGTCGGCTGGCACCCTGTCGACCGGTCGATGCTGATCACCACGCGCTTCGCCAATGTCGGGCAATTGCACCGCGTCGCAGCCCCCGGATCGGCGCGGCGGCAGGTCACCTTCGAGGAAGAGCCGATCTTCAGCGGCAGCTGGTCGCCCGATGGCGAGGTGCTGCTGCTCGAGAAGGACGCCGGCGGCAACGAGGTCTCGCAGATCTATGCGCTGGAATCGGGGCGGCTGACTTTGCTGACCGACGGCAAGAGCCGTCATGCGCTGGGACCGTTTTCCGATGACGGCAAGCTCGTCGCCTATGGCAGCAACATGCGCACCGGCGTCTATAATGACATCTATGTCATGGACCCGCGTACGCCCGGATCGGCGCGGATGGTGCTTTCCACCGACAGCGGCGGCTGGGCGGCGATCGATTTCGCCCCCAATGGCCGCGATCTGCTGGTGTTCAACTATATCTCGGTCACCGACAGCCAGTTGCACATCATCAATGTCGAGACCGGCGCGATCCGGCAGGTGACGCGCGATGCCACCCCGGTCGCCTATGGCAATCTGCAATTCGCCCCCGATGGCCGTCTTTGGGTCTCCAGCGACAAGGACTCGGACGTCCAGCGCCTCGGGCTGCTCGACACAGAGACGGGGATGTTCACCCCGATGATCGACGGCGGACGCTGGGACATCAGCAGTTTCGACATCGCGAAGGATGGCAAGACCATCGCCTATGTCGTTAATGAAGCAGGCTTTTCCAGGCTTTATCTTTACGATATCGCCAGTGGCGCCAAGCGCCAGGTGGCAGGGCTCCCTCCGGGCGAGATCGGATCGGGAATGAAGTTTGCACCCTGGGGCGATCTCGGTTTCACCGTCTATTCCAACCAGTCGCCCGGCGATGCCTATAGCCTCGACCCAGCGACGCTCAAGGTCACCCGCTGGACCGAGAGCGAGACCGGTGGGCTCGACCCGGCGACCAACGTCCTGCCCGAGCTGGTCGAGATCAAGAGCTTCGACGGCGAGCCGATTTCCGGTCTGCTTTACCGGCCTGATCCGAAACGGCACCCAGGAAAGCGTCCACTGATCATGTCGATCCATGGTGGCCCCGAGGGTCAGGCAACCGCGGGCTTTCTCGGCCGGACCAACTATCTCATCAACGAACTCGGTATCGCGCTCTTCTACCCCAATGTCCGGGGCTCGACCGGGTTCGGCAAGCGCTTCGTGGCGCTCGACAACGGCCCGTTCCGCCGCGAGAATTCGGTCAAGGACATCGGCGCCTTTCTCGACCGGCTGGGCAAATATCCGACGCTCGATGCCAAGCGGTTCGGGGTTACCGGGGGCAGCTATGGCGGCTATATGTGCTATGCCAGCGCGATCCGCTATGGCCGCCGTTTCAATGCCGCCAGCTGTATCGTCGCCATCTCCAACTTCGTCACATTCCTCGAAAATACAGAGGAATACAGGCGGGACCTCAGACGGATCGAATATGGCGACGAGCGCGTTCCGGAGCTGCGTGCCAAGCTCGAGGAGATCAGCCCGCTGACCCGGGTCGATCAACTGAAGATTCCGCTGATGGTGGTGACCGGCGCCAACGATCCGCGCGTTCCGGCGAGCGAGGCGGATCAGATCATCGATGCGGTACGCTCGCATGGCGGCACGGCCTGGCACCTGCTCGCGCGTAACGAAGGGCATGGCTTCCGCCGCAAGGAAAATGCCGATTACCTGTTCTGGGCCACGCTCGCCTTCTGGCAGCAGCACCTGCTCGGCGCACAGCCCGGCGCCGCCGACTGAACCTTTCTCGCACAAGGATTGCTCATGGTTGCCTCCGTCTTCGATCTGTTCAAGATCGGCATCGGCCCTTCCAGTTCGCACACCATGGGGCCGATGGTCGCGGCCGGACGCTTCGTCGCCAGGCTCGCCGATGCCGGTCAGCTCGATCGGGTAGCGCGGGTGGAGACGCGGCTCTATGGATCGCTCGCGCTTACCGGCAAGGGCCATGCGAGCGACCGCGCGATCCTGCTCGGCCTGGCCGGGGAGGAGCCGGTAACCTGCGATCCCGACGCCGCGGACCGGTTGATCGAAACGATCCGGGCGAACGGCGAGATCCTGCTCGCCCGGCACCATCGCATCGCCTTTGACGAACCGGCAGACCTGATCTTCCTGCAGCGCGAGCGTCTGGAATATCACAGCAATGCGATGACCTTCGCCGCCTTCGGGCCCGACGGGGAAGAGCTTGACCGACGCGCCTATTATTCTGTCGGCGGCGGGGCGGTGATCGATGAGGGCGAGACCGGCGGCAACGCGCCCGGAAGCGGCGGGCTGTGGGATGTTCCGCATGTCTTTCGCTCGGGTGCCGATCTGCTTGCCATCGCGGCGGAGACGGGGCTGTCGATCGCCGAGATCATGCGCGCCAACGAGCTGGCAGCGCGCAGCCCAGAAGCTCTGTCGGCCGGGCTTTCCGACATAGCCCAGGCGATGTCGGCCTGTATCGACCGCGGCATCCGCACCGGCGGCATTTTGCCCGGCGGCCTGAAGGTGAAGCGCCGCGCGCCGCTCGTGATGGCGCATCTGATGGAGCGGCAGGAGCGGATGCTGTCCGATCCGCTGACCGTGATCGACTGGGTCAACCTCTGGGCGCTCGCGGTGAACGAGGAAAATGCAGCGGGCGGCAAGGTCGTCACCGCGCCGACCAATGGCGCAGCGGGGATCATCCCCTCGGTGCTGCGTTTCTACGATCGCTTCGCGCCCGGCGCCGACCAGGCAGGCATCGAACGCTTCCTGCTCACCGCCGCCGCGATCGGATCGCTGTTCAAGGAAAATGCCTCGATCTCGGGCGCGGAGGTCGGCTGTCAGGGCGAGGTCGGCGTCGCCTGTTCGATGGCGGCAGCGGGCTTGGTCGCAGCCTGGGGCGGTTCGCCGATGCAGGTCGAGAACGCGGCGGAAATCGGCATGGAGCACAATCTGGGGCTCACCTGCGATCCGGTCGCCGGGCTCGTCCAGGTGCCGTGCATCGAGCGCAACGCGGTCGGTGCGGTCAAGGCGATCGAGGCGGCGCGACTGGCGATGATGGGCGACGGCACGCACCGGGTCAGTCTGGACGAGGTGATCGAGACAATGCGCCGCACCGGGCTCGACATGAACGAGCGCTACAAGGAAACCTCGCAGGGCGGGCTCGCGGTCAACGTGGTCGAGTGCTGAGCCGTTCGGCGCGTGCCTTCTCGCGCGCGGCCTGGCGCAGCGCCATCGCTCGGTCCCACCAGGGGTGCCCGGCATGGCTCTCGGCCACCGTCCTAACGCTGCGGTCGCCCAGATAGATCGCTAGTCCCCCCGTCCGGTCGAGCAGCGCCCGGTCCGCCTTGAACCAGCGCGGGCGGCAGCTCTTCGGCAGCCAGCGCGCCGCGATGACAATATCGGCCCTGCGGCACGCAGCGGCCAGGTCGCGCTCTGGTATCCGCTCGCGGCTTCTGCCGATGAGCACCCTTTGATAGCGCAGTATCAGGCTGCAGAAATCGGCATTGCACCGCGCGCCAGGCCAGTCCTGGATCGCGATCGGCTGCCCCTCGAACGCTGCGCTCTCGCTCAGGCTTTGCAGCGCATAATCGCCTGCATTGCGGCGCAGTAGCACCAGCGCGCCGTCGGGCGCATTGACCGCGACGTGCTGACCGTCGCCCGTCACCAGCAGGTCAGGCGCGGGCTGGAGCGCGGCGAGCAACGTGGCTAATGCCACCGGGATCAGCCCCAGCCAGCGTCCGCGCGTCCGCCACAGGAACAGCCACAGCCCCCCGATCACGAACAGCGCGAACACCGGCGCGCCGCTTCGCGGAAACAGCGCGACGGCGCCGGGAGTATCGGCGACGCCATGCGCAAGGTCGATCAGCGCCTGGATCGCGATGCCGCACAGCCACCAGAAGGGCGCGCCGAGCCCGACAAGATCGAGCAGCAACGCCAACGCCTCGACCGGCATGATGACGAAGGTGGTGAGCGGAATCGCCAACATGTTGGCGAGCGCGCCATAAAGCCCCGCCTTGCCGAAATGGTGCAGCGCGATCGGCATCAGCGTGAACTCGATCAGCAGCCCGGTGAGGAAGGTCATCGCGAGGAAGCGCGCCGCTCGCCCAGCCCAGCCCAGGTCCGCCGCTGCCCAGTTCCGCATCGCGGGATGATCGTGCAGCGCGACGATCGCGGTAACGGCGGCGAAGCTCAGCTGGAAGCTCGGCCCCATCAGCGATTCGGGCCAGATCAACAGCACCAGGAATGCCCCTGCCGCTATAAGCCGGGGTGAGACCGGATCGCGCCCGAGCGCCAGCGCGAGCAACACGAGCAACGCCGCCGCGCACGATCGGATCGTTGGCACCTCGGCCCCGGTGAGCAAAGTATAGCCGATCCCGGCCAGCGCCCCTGCTCCGGCTGCGACGAGCGGCAGCCGCCAGGCGCGGGCGAGCGGCGGGAACAATGCAAGGAGCCGCAGCGTCAGCAGCCAGACCGCGCCGATCAGCGCGGTAACGTGCAGCCCGCTGATAGAGAGCAGATGCGCCAGGCCGCTCGACCGCATGGCCTCGGCATCTTCCTCGCTGATCGCGCCACGATCGCCCGTCGCCAGGGTCGCGGCAATGCCCCCCGCCCCGCCGGGCACCGAGGCCTGGATATGGGCCGAGAGCCGCGCGCGCAGCGAATCGAGCGCCCCCGCCGTTTCACCGGGCTTCAGCAATTGCGGCTTGTCGAGCATGCTGCCCGTCGCGCCGAGCCGGTCGAACCACGCGCGCTGGGCAAAGCTGTAACCGCCGGGCAGCGCCGCCTGCGCAGGCGGCATCAGCCGCGCCCGGCCCGTGATCATCGCGCCGGGCTGCAGCGCCGGGCTATCCAGGTCGAGGTCGAGATTGACCCGCACCCGCGCCGGCAGGCCGAGCGAAGGACCGGGCTGGACGATGAGCCGCACCATGTCGCGTGCAGGCAACGTCTCGCGCGCCTCGATCCGCCCGGTCAGCACGCCGAACCAGGGCGCGGGAAGCGGGTCGGCGGCAACGCGCTCGGCACGCCAGGCCATGGTCGCGCAGCCTGCCGCGAGCATCAGCAGACCGACGAACAGGCAGCGCGCGGCCAGTTCCATCGCGCCAAACGACCGGCACCAGGCGAGCAGCGCCAGCGCTCCGGCGAGGCTGAGCGCGATCACTGCTACCGGCCACTCGCCGCCAGGCAGCGCGAACCAGGCAGCAATCCCCGCGCCGAACGCGACGACGATCCATACCGGCAGCTGATCGCGCTCTGCCAGCAGCCATTGGCCCATGGCCGCGACGGAAGGCGGGGCCATTGAAAACCGGCGCAGACTGGCCATTTGTCGCTGCCAGAAAGCCGTGCTAGAGGCGG
>NZ_LSIS01000301.1:0-3944 GCF_001556365.1 Blastomonas sp. CCH1-A6
CGCGTCGTCCGCAGCGGAGTTGATGCGCTTGCCGGTGGACAGGCGATCGATCGACTTCGACAGGCTCATCTGGGCCGAGGTCGAAGCGTTAGCGGCGCGAAGCGCCGCGACATTCGTTCCGATAACAGTCATCTCATATTCCTTTCGATGGGGCGCTCGGTCCCTCCTAAGCGGCCTCGAAAGGAATTAACGGCGGGCAATGACGGGCTTTAAGTCAAAATATGACCAGTATTTTGACGCCCGTCATTTTCCCGACGATGCTGTTATCAGTTTACCCTCCGGTCTTACGAGCGGATCAGGCTGAGCACACCCTGCTGGCTCTGGTTCGCCTGGGCGAGCATCGCGGTCGATGCCTGGCTCAGGATCTGCGCCTTGGCGAGGTTGGTCGACTCGTCCGAGAAGTTGGCGTCCTGAATGCGCGAGCGCGCTTCCGACAGGTTGGTCGAGCGGTTGATCAGGCTCGACACGGTCGCCTGCAGACGGTTCTGGCTGGCACCCAGGTTCGCCTGAGCGGTGGTGATGTTGTTCAGCGCCGTGTCGAGCGCGGTCAGCGCGGTGCCGGCGCCTGCGACGGTGCTGATATCGATAGTGCCGACGGCAAGGCCAGTGGTGGTGACGTTGGCGAGCGTGATGTTGACGACATCGCCCGAGTCGATCCCGGTCTGGATCGCAATGGGGCCAGCGGCGGTCAGCAGCGACACACCGTTGAAGTTGGTCTTGTTGGCAACATCGTCGACCTGAAGGATCAGCGCCGCGACTTCCGCCTGCAGGTTGGTGCGGTCGCTGTTGCTCAGCGTGCCCGATGCCGACTGGACGGCCAGTTCACGCATGCGCTGCAGCATGTTGGTGATCTCGTTCATGCCGCCTTCGGCCGTCTGGGTCAGCGAGATGCCGTCATTGGCGTTGCGGACGGCCTGGCCGAGGCCGCGGATCTGCGAGGTCATGCGGGTGGCGATCGCATTGCCGGCAGCGTCGTCGGCGGCCGAGTTGATGCGCTTGCCGGTCGACAGGCGGTCAATCGCGCGGCCCAGCATGGCCTGGGCAGCGGTCGAGGCATTGGCAGCGCGGATGGCGCCGATATTCGTTCCGATAACAGTCATCAGTCTTTCCTTTCGCTTGGTCAATCTTGCGGCGCACTGCTTCTGTCAGCGGCCTCGACATGGTTAACGGCACGGTTGGAAAGCCATTAAGAAGTTTTCACACACCTTTCGAACAGGTTGTCATTTGGCCGACAGGCGTCAATTTTCTGACGCCCCGGCCCGGCAAAACCCGTCAATTTTTTGGCGGCGGTGGTGTGCCTTATATATATAGGGGGGTGTGGGCGGCCATTTTCTGCCGTTTTCCCGATTTGGCACGGCGATTGCTTTGCTTTGGACCTGCGGGGGCCAGTGTAACGGCTGGCCAACGCGATCCATTAAGTCGGGGGACTGAAAAAATGATCGAATGCACTATCAGCGAGGCGGTTCGTGAAAATCTGCCCATGCTGGAAAGCTGGCTCGCATCGGCCTGGATCAAGCCGGTCGCCGCAGGTGCTGCGACCGTGCAGACCGCCAAGGTGCTGATGGCCGCGGAAATCGCTTCGGCCAGCCATCGTGACATTCTCATCGATTTTCGCGACGGCGCACCGTCGCTCGTCCGCGCTGCCAACGGCCTGCCCGCGCGCATCGCCTTCGGCTTTGACGACATGGCGCTTGGCCTGGCGCTGGTGGCAGAGCTGCTGCGCGCCGGACGCGGCCCCGCCGTCGGCGAACCCGCCATGGCCAAGCTGATGGGCTATGCCGCGCGCATCGCGCGCAGCGAGGCTGCAGTGCTGATCCAAGGCGAAACCGGCACCGGCAAGGAAGGCATGGCGCGTCTGGTGCATGACGAAAGCCCGCGCGCCAAGGGCCCGTTCATCGCGGTCAACTGCGCCGCTCTTCCCGAAACCATGGTCGAGGCGATTCTGTTCGGCCACAAGAAGGGTGCGTTCACCGGCGCATCGGCCGATGGCGAGGGCCTGTTCCGCGCGGCCGATGGCGGCACGCTGTTCCTCGACGAGATCACCGAGCTGCCGCTGGCGCTCCAGGCCAAGCTGCTGCGCGCGCTGCAGGAAGGCGAAGTCCTGCCCGTCGGCGAGACCCGCGCGGTCAAGGTCGATGTCCGCATCGTCACCGCCGCCAACCGCGATGCCGCCGAGCTGGTCGCCGCCGGCGAGTTCCGCGAAGACCTTTACTGGCGCCTCAACGTGATGCCGATCGCACTCCCCCGCCTTGCCGATCGCCGTCAGGATGTCCGCGCCATTGCCGCCGCCATGCTGCTGCGCATGCAGAATGCGGGCGACGATTTCGCCTGGCTGAGCGCGGAAGCGCTTGAAACGCTGCAGGCGCACAGCTGGCCGGGCAACGCCCGCGAGCTGGGCAATGTGCTGCAGCGCGCACTGGTTCTGCGTGAAGGCGATGCCATCGAAGCCGAGGATCTGGGCCTTGCCCCCGTCCGCCTGTTCACGCCCGCTCCGGTCCAGCCCGTCGCCGCGCCGCAGATCAGCACGCCGCGTGCCGATCCTGTGCCTGCCGCCGGTTCCGCCCGCCTGATGCGCGGCAGCGATCTGCACAGCCTGTCGCGCGCAGTCGAGCATGACGCGATCCAGCGCGCGCTCGACGAGAATGGCGGCAACCGCCGCGAAACCGCCAAGATGCTCGGCATCTCTGAACGCACCCTGCGCTACCGCCTCGCCAATATGCGCGAGCTGGCAGCCGCAGCCTGATCGATAACGGGAAACAGAACCCATGAGCACCAATATCAGCAGCTCGATCATGGCCGCCCGCAACGCCATTCTGCAACAGAACAGCGCGCTGCAGCAGATCAGCAAGAAATCCCCGATGCTGGGCACCGAGCCGACCGAGACCCGGACGGACGGCTTTTCGGGCACGCTCAAGACCGCGCTCGACCAGGTCAACCAGGTGCAGCACGCCTCGTCCGAGGCCGCGACCGCCTATGAAATGGGCCAGACCACCGACATCGCGGCGGTGATGATGGCCAAGCAGAAGGCGTCGATCGGTTTCGAAGCGACGCTGCAGGTCCGTAACAAATTGCTGTCCGCCTATCAGGACATCATGAACATGCCGGTGTAATCCATGTCCGACATCACCATCACCCCCAATAATGTCGACGGATCCGCTCCGGCCGTGATCCCCGGAAGCCCCGGCACCGGGGCTGGTGCCGGCGCGCGCGTGCTGAACGGGACCGCGATCCCGGCGCAGGTCCGCAATTTCATGAGCCAGCCGGCGGTGTCCAAGGCGATGCCGCTGGTCGGCTTTCTGGGCGTCGTGCTGCTTTCGGTGCTCGCCTGGGCAGCCTTACGCGAACCGCCGCAGCGCGACCTGTTCCGCGGCCTGCCCGATAGCGACAAGGCGGCGGTGATCGCCGCGCTCGACAGCTCGACCATCCCGTACAGCTTCGAGGAAAGCTCGGGCACGATCATGGTCTCCGAAGACGATTACCACAAGGCCAAGATCGCGCTCGCCGCGCAAGGCCTGCCCAAGAGCGCGCCGAGCGGCGACGAGCTGATCTCGTCGATGCCGATGGGGGCCAGCCGCGCGGTGGAGAATGAAAAGCTCCGCGCCGCGCGCGAGCTCGATCTGGCGCGCAGCATCGAGGCGATGGAATCGGTGGTCTCGGCACGCGTCCATCTCGCGGTCGAACCGCCCAGCGTGTTCATCCGCGACCGCAACGAGCCGGCCGCCTCGGTCGTGCTCCAGCTCGCCAATGCCGGACGCCTGCCCGAATCGCAGGTCCAGGCGATCATCCATCTCGTCGCCAGCTCGGTCCCCGGGCTGTCGGCCGACAATGTCTCGGTCGTCGACCAGAATGGCCGCCTTCTCTCGGGCGACGGCAAGAACGGAATGAACGGCGTCGAGCAGCAGATCGAGACTGTCTCTTATACACATCTCCGAGCCCACGAGACC
>NZ_LSIS01000030.1:0-1909 GCF_001556365.1 Blastomonas sp. CCH1-A6
CGCTGACGGCGGTGCTGGCCATGGCGCTGCCAATCCCTGCCCAGGCCCAGTTCGGCGGCCTGTTGCGCTCGCGTCCCAGCAGCAGTGGCAAGACCGCGACCGGATGCGACGACAGCGCGGGCAAGGCCGCCGGGCGATCGGTGCTTGGCGGCGTGCTCGGCGGTCTGGCGAGCCGCGCGGGGCTTCCCAGCTTCCTGCCCGTGCCCGAGGTCGCCGGCCTTTTGACCGACGCCATCGCCTGCAAGCTCGAGCCCGAAGAGCAGAAAAAGGCGGCGGACGCGACGCTGGAGGCGACACGCGGCGAAGAGGTGGGCAGCACCTCGTCCTGGACCAGCGAGACACGCAAGGACGTGTCGGGCACCTCGACCGTGGTCGGCAAGACGCAGCTTGCGGACGGATCGACCTGCATGAACGTCAACGATGTCATCATCGTCGAGGGCGAGGAGACGACGGTGTCGAAGCGCATGTGCAAGAAGCCGGGCGCCGCGCGCTACGAAATCGCGCAGGCTTAAGTCCATGCACGCACCGCATCGATGGCTGCTGGGCCTGGCCGCGACCGCCTTGCTGTGCGGCCAGTCGCCCGCGCCGATGGACCCGGCCAATCCCACCTGCCCGCAATCGCCCGACTGGTCGAACAACAAGATCATGACGCTCAAGGTCGTCAAGAAGGGCGATGCCAGGGTGCTGCTCGCCGAAGGCCCGGTCGATCAGACGCTGCCCGACCGGCTGAAACAGGCGCTGACCGACAATCCCGATATCAGCGAGATCTGGCTGCGCTCGCCCGGCGGCAACGCGCGGGCCGGGAATGCAGCGGGACGCCTGATCCGTTCCACGCCGGGGCTGGTGACGCGCATTCCGGCGGGCTGGACCTGCTTTTCCGCGTGCAATTTCGTGTTCATGGGCGGCCAGCTGCGCGTGGTCGAGCCGGGCGGCAATTTCATGGTGCACATGTTCACGATGACTGGCGACCGCGACGCGATCGACCAGTCGGTCGCGCTGGGGACCGACACCACGGTCGAGCTGATCGGCGATATCGAGCAGGAAAGCGCGCTGCTCGCCAGCGAGGACAATGATTTCCTGATCCGCATGGGCGTCTCGCGCAAGCTGCTGACCGACATCATGTACAAGCAGAAGGCGGTGGCGAGCGGCGGAGGCGATCAGTCAACCCGGCGCTGCCTGACGCAGGACGAGGTGTTCAAGTATAACGTGGCGAACGTGCAGGAATAGAGCGCGCGCCGCTTACGCCATCGCGCTGAGCAGCCATACCTTGTTGCGCATCATCACCCCTTCGCCGTCGCGATAATGGCGCGTGAACAGCGCCAGCAGATCGTCGCGCGCGCTTGCCAGCACCTCAGGACCCGCCTCGGCCAGCGCGCGCCCGATGGCCATGCTCGCGAGCGCAAAGTCCGCCGCATCCTCGGGCAAGGCGCCGGGGCCACCGATCGCCTGCTCGCCCTGCAGCGGTTCGATGGCAGGCGCGGCAAAACCGGCGTGCGCCAGGATGTCGCGGACATAGTCCAGATCGGCAAAGGCGAACGGGCCGGGCGTGCGCGGATCGGGCGAGGGGATGTCGATATGCGACCGCGCGACGCCCATCAGCTCCATCATCCACGGATTGTCGCGCGGCGCGGCCCAGATCGCCAGGTCGATCCAACCGCCGGGCTTCAGCATGCGGTGCAGGTTCGCGAAAGCGGCATGGGGATCGGCAAAGAACATCGACCCGAAGCGCGAGACCAGCCGGTCATAGGGCGCATCGTCCAGCGTCACGGTTGCGGCATCGGCGCAGACGAAGCGGAGATTGGCATGCCCCTCGGCGCGGCGGCGGGCGAGATCGATCAGATCGGGCGAGATGTCCAACCCCAGTACCGCGCCGTCCGGCCCCGCCGCCTCGGCCAGCGCCAGCGAGGTC
>NZ_LSIS01000302.1:0-2822 GCF_001556365.1 Blastomonas sp. CCH1-A6
CCCCCACCCAATGCGAGTGTCGTGCCACCGCGCTTGAGGACGGGCTGGGTCAGGCTCGCCTGCAGGTCGAAAAATGCCTGGGATTGCGCCATCCCCACTAACCCGGCCTGACCATGGACCGACAGTTGCGCTCCGCTGCGCCCGACCGCCCTGTCTCCCCCGGCGACCGCCAGAAGCGCCCAGCGGTCGCGCTGTCCTTCAACGAGCGCGAGACGGCGCTCGACCGCGAGATCGAATGGCAGCCGCGGCACAGGCCGAACCGACAGGCCGAGCGCCAGCGTACGCTCGTCGCTCGTTGCGAGTGCCCCCGTCGCCCGGGCATAGAGCGCGGGACGGTATGCCGCGCTGCCCATCGCCCAGCGCACCACCAGCCCGGCCTGGCTGCCGCCATATTGCCCGCCCGGCGCCAATATGCTGCCCGAGGTGCCCTGCCGGACGAGCGACCAGCCATAGACCGACCAGCGCCCGGCATGAGCGCGGGAACCGTCTGCCCCGCTCGGCACGGGCGGCAGCCACGCCCCCGGCGCTTGCGACAGCGGTACCTGGTCCGCCGCACGCGGCGGCGCTGGCAGCAGCGGTAGCAACGAGAGCTCGGCATCTTGCGGTTGCGCTTGCCATCCCGGCGGTTCGACCACAGATCCGGCACTGCCGCCTCGCGGCTTGGCGAGACGGGCCCCATGCGCGAGACGCAGTGCGCGCGGCGCATCGCCGGGAGACAGGGCGCGCCGGTGAGCGCTGACACGCAATCGCGGCGCGGCGTCGGCCTGCGCTTGCGACGTCATAGGCACGGGCACCGATGCGCTTGGAGTCTGATAGATCACGGGCCAGTGATGGATCACCCGGGCTGCGGACCAGGCGCACAGCACGGTCAGCAGGAAAACCAGCGGCTGGCCGCGTCGGCGGTGAGCGATCCCCGACCCGGTAGCCTGGCCCAGATCAGCCACGACCCTCGCCGATCATGGCAGGGCGCGCCGCTGCGGGTTCGCCCCGCTGCCTTTCCATCGCCGCCGGGATCCTATGCTGGGTCTTGTCCCAGGCCAGCGGCGCTCCGTTGAGGCTGGCAATATAGGCCTGCAGCGCCCGCCGCGCCGCCATGACCGCGATGACATTGCTGACCAGCGCGCGGGGCAGCGACCACAGGGCTTCGCTTGCGCCATGGTTCCATCCGGTACAGGCCGCGCGCACGATCAGCCGCCAGACCAATGTGAAACCGGTCGCCACCAGCAGGACGCGTGAAGCGGGATCGGGCGGGGCTGGCTGGTAAAGGCCCAGCGTTTCCGCAATCGCGACGACCAGCCACAGCAAGAGGCCAAGATATCCCGCGACAATCACCAGTGCCGCCAGTGCCGACCGGCGGTCGCGGGCGCGCATCCAGATTTCGGCGATCGATCCGCCCCATCCGGTCCGGTCCCAGCCGGAAAGCGCGATGCCGATCATCCAGCGCGTCTTCTGGCGCACGGCTGCGCGCAGATCGCCCGGAAAATAGGCGCGCGTCGCCACTAGGTCACCCGCCCCATCGCGTTCCCGAACGAAGGCGCCGCGACCGCCCTGTTCGTGGATCCGGATGCCGAGCTCGTAATCCTCGGTCAGGCTGTCGGTGGCAAAGGGTGCGTTGCCGCCAGAAGCCCCGGCCAGCCGCTGCAATGTCGCTCGCCGAAAGGCGCAACCGACCCCGGCACAGGGCATGGCGACCCCCATGCGCGCGCACCGGCATCTTGCGTAGATGGGCCTCGGCGAATTCATCGGCATAATGCCCGCCGACCAGGCGGGACGCGCGATCGATCAGCGGGCGCACCGGGATCTGGACGAAATCATGATCGCTCAGCCAGCGGCGATAGACCTGAAACTCGGCGGCATGCACAACATCCTCGGCATCGTGCAGCGCGATCGCATCGAAGCGCCAGCCCTGCCCCGTCTCGTCTTCGGTCATTGCCTGCCATATCCGGTTGAGGCAATCGGCCTTCGAGCTTGGGCCCGTCGTGGACATCGTCACGAGCCGCAGACGCATATCGCCTGCTGCTCCATGCCGCGCCGCATCGGCGGTCGCAGGGTCGTTGGCATAGACGCCGACATAGAGCCGGTAATCGTCGTCCGGCCAGCGCGCCAGGCAGTGCGCCACCATGTCGCCGATCACCTCGGCCTCATCCCAGGCGGGAACGAACACGGCATAGCGCCAGGGCTGCCCGGCATCGGCATGATCGTGGTCGCGCGCCTGGCCTCTGCCGCGCAACAGATTGATCAACCAGACAAAATCGAGCGCGAGGTCGTCGACCGCCCCAATTAGGAACCAGATACCGGCGAATAACAGCAGCTCGTTGGCGAACAGATCGGCGGCAGAAAACAATGCTGTCAGCAGCGCGGTGGCAATGCCTTCAACACTGGCTGCATCCTGTGCGCCCAATTGCTTGCCCCCCGGCAGTCATCACGGAGCTCCGGTCTGGAACGCCCAGGCAAGGCGGACTTCAGCGCTGGAGATCGATGAGTCGTTGCTTGTTGCAGAAATGCCCGCTTCGGAAAGTTTCGTCAAAACAATTTGCGATTGATTTGCACGCCCCGATATGGTGAGCGCCAGGCCTGTCCTGCGCGCGGCCCAGATTGCCAGTGCAAGATTGGCCTCACCCTCGTCGTCCAGCTCTTCGCCATCGAGCGAAATGTCGGGAAGCGGCAGCGGCGGAGGGATAAGCTGCAGCTTCCATTGCGGTTCGGCAGCGGAAAGCCGCTGTTCCAGCGCACGATAGGTGGCGAGCGTAGCGCCAGGCAGCGGGTTCGCGCGCACCTGCGCAAGGCGCTTGTCGCGATCGACCAGCACCGCTTCGGCGGGG
>NZ_LSIS01000303.1:0-13662 GCF_001556365.1 Blastomonas sp. CCH1-A6
AAGCACACGACCCCGCTTGGCCGCCTCGCGGACCTCGGCCATGGTCAGCGGCACCTCGGGACTCCAATCCATGTCCGGATATTTGGGCGCGCTGTTGAACTGGCCGAACCAGCGGGCAAACTCAGCGCGATCGGCAAGCTTTTCGAGCACCATCGCCTGCAATCGCTCCAGCGCCTCGCCCGCGATCTCACCGGGGTGCGCTTGTAACGGTAACATGGGATCGGAATAGCGATCTTCCTCGCCCAGCCCGTCGAGCACATGGTCGCTCCAGCCGGTGATCAGCTCGGCCCGCGACGGCGCGCGAAAACCGATCGACAGCGTCATGCAGTCATCGTCGAGCGCAATGCCATCATGCGCGACGCCTGGCGGGACATAGAGGATGTCGCCGGGTCCGAGATCGTGCACCGCCTGCTCGTCGAACTCCGCCAATAGCCGCAGGTCCTGATGTTCTCGCAAAGGCGTCGCGTCGTCGCACCGCTGCCCGATCCGCCAGCGCCTCCGCCCCCGGCCCTGGATCAGGAAAACGTCATACTGGTCGAAATGCGGCCCGACCCCGCCACCGGTCGTCGCGAAGCTGATCATCACATCGTCGATCCGCCAATCGGGCACGAAGCGAAATTGCGAAAGCAGCGCCGCGACTTCGGGAACGTGATGATCGACCGCCTGCACCAGCAGCGTCCAGGGCAGCGCGCCCAGGTCCGCGAAGCGCTCGGCATCGAACGGCCCCTGCTGGAGCGCCCAGTTTTCCGGGCCCTGCTGCACGATCAGCCGCGATTCCACCTCGGGCTCGCACGCCAGCCCCGCCAGTTCGTCAGGCTCGATCGGGCAGGTCCAGTCATCCCAGGGATTGCAAATCAGCAAAGGCGCACGCTGCCAGTGCGTGGCGAGAAAGGCGGCAGGATCGAAGCGGGCAAGTTTCATGCGCTTGCCATTTCAGCGCAACCCACCGCCGTCCAGCGATTTTACCCCAGCAGGTCGTGCTTTTTCAGGCAATGCCGCAGCTGGTCATAGCTCAGGCCAAGCGCTTTGGCGGTCTGGCGCTGGTTGTAGCGGTGGCGGGCGAGCGCCGCCTGCAGGATTCGCTTCTCGTGCGCATCGACCGCGCCGCGCAGATCGTCGATCGCGTCGAAATTGAGCGTCTGGTCCATCGTCGCGCGCACGCCGGGATCGGACAGCGCGGCGTCGATCACCTCGTCGCAGGGCGATTCAGCGCCCGCAGGGCCGCCCGAGCGCGTCATTGGCTTGGGCTTCCACGGCGATTCGAACGGATCGAACACGATATGGTCGACCGGCCGCTCGAAATCGTCCCAGCGATAGACCGCGCGCTCGACGACGTTGCGAAGTTCGCGGACATTGCCGGGCCAGTCGTGACGCTGCATCGCCTCGGTCGCCATCGGGCCGAAGCCGGGCCACCGGTCCCAGTCGAGCTCGGCCGCCATGCGCCGCCCGAAAAAATCGGCGAGCACCATCACATCGCCCTCGCGCGCGCGCAGCGGCGGCAGGGTCACCACCTCGAACGACAGCCGGTCGAGCAAATCAGCGCGGAAGCGGCCCTTGTCGACCAGTTCGGGCAAATGCTCGTTGGTCGCCGCGACGATGCGCACATCGACCTTGATCGAGCGCGACGAGCCAATCCGCGTCACCTCGCCATATTCGACCGCGCGCAGCAGCCGCTCCTGCGCGCCCATGCTGAGCGTAGCAAGCTCGTCGAGGAACAATGTGCCGCCGTCGGCCTCCTCGAACCGGCCCTGACGCGCGCGGGTCGCACCGGTGAACGCACCGGCCTCGTGCCCGAACAGCTCGGCCTCGATCAGCGTTTCGGGAAGCGCGGCGCAGTTCAGCGTGATCAGTGGGCCGTCCCAGCGCGAGGACAGGCGGTGGAGACGCTCGGCAATCAGTTCCTTGCCCGTGCCGCGCTCTCCGATGACGAGCACAGGGCGGTTGAGCATGGCCGCGCGGCTGGCGCGTTCGACCGCGTCCAGAAACGCCCCCGATTCCCCGATGAACTGACTGCCCCGTTCCATGCGCCAAGAGATAGTGCAAAATCCCAACTCGTGGCAATCCTAACCAACAGCTTCGTTCGGCTAAAATTTCAAGATGTTGATATTGAACACTTTTTCTGTTTGGCACGCTCTCTGCAATGCTTCTGGCAACACCGACACAAAGCGGTTTAAGGGAGAAAGACAGTGAAAACCACCCATGCTTCGAACGCGAACAGCCAGGATCAGGACAATGTCCTCAAGTCCACGCTGATCACCACGGTCGCCGCACTGGCGCTGATCACCACGCTGTTTCTCACCGCCTTTGCGAGCATCGAGGCTGCCGCCTCGCCCGTCCATCATAACGGAGATGCCCGCGCACTCGTTTCCGTCCGGTACCTTGCCTGACGGATTTGGCCGGGACGCTTACCCCCCCTTGCCCCGTCCCGGCCAATCACTTTCCACTGCACTGCAAAAGGGGGTAAGGTAGACTTGGATCCGGTCCGCCTGAATTTACGAAACGGAGTTTTGGCCATGGGAATTTTCTCTCGCACCCGCGATATCATCGCAGCGAACGTTACCGAACTGCTCGACAAGGCCGAAGACCCGGCAAAGATGATCCGCATGATCATCCTGGAGATGGAAGAGACGCTGGTAGAGGTCCGCGCCTCGGCTGCCCGCACCATTGCCGATCAGAAGGAAATGAAGCGGCACGTCAACAAGCTGGAGCAGCTGCAGGCCGACTGGACCGACAAGGCGGAACTCGCCCTGTCCAAGGACCGTGAGGACCTGGCCCGCGCCGCGCTGCTCGAGAAGAAGAAGGCTGCCGACATGGCCGATCAGCTCAACGTCGAAATCGCGGTGCTCGATGACGCCCTGCGCGCTTCGGAACAGGATATCGCCAAGCTGCAGGCCAAGCTGCGCGAGGCCCGGATGCGCCAGAACAACATCATGAGCCGCCTGGAAAGCGCCGAGAACCGCGTCAAGCTGCGCACCATGTACAATGGCGACAAGGTCCGCGAGGCGTTCAGCCGCTTCGACCTGCTCGAGCGCCGCGTCGACATGGCCGAGGGCCGCGCCGATGCGCTGGGCATGGCCGAGGACGAGCGCAAGGTGCTGGGCCAGCGCAGCCTCGACGACGAGTTTGCCGCGCTCGCCGATAGCGACAAGGTCGACGAGGAACTCGAAGCCATGAAGCGCGCGCTGAAGAAGGAGGGCTGAGGCGATGGAAGACATTCTGGTTCCCATCTTCATCGTCGGCATGCTCTTCATCGGCCTGCCGTGGCTGATCTTCCACTATATCACGAAATGGAAGACCGCAGCGACGCTGACGACCTCGGACGAGACGCTGCTCGAAGAGCTGCATGCGATGGCGCGCCGCCTCGACGATCGCATGGACACGGTCGAGCGGATCATCTCCGCCGACAATCCCGACTGGCGCCCGGCGCGGCTGACCAGCTCGGACGACCAAGACGATTACGGCCTGGAACAGGTCGAGCGCCTGCTGAAGGAAAGGGTGAGGAAATGAGCCGGCTGGACAAGTACAAATATGACGCCCCCGAACCGCGCAAGACCAAGTTCTACCGCGACAAGCAGAACGGCAAGTTCATGGGCGTGTGCGCCGGGATTGCCGACTATACCGGGGTCGATGTCATCTGGATCCGCGTTGCCGCTGTCCTGCTGACCCTCATGACCGGCTGGGCGCTGGTGGGCTATTTTGCCATGGGCATGTTCGCCGACAAGAAGCCGGCGCACCTCTATTCCGACGATCAGGACCGCAAGTTTTGGCAGGGCGTGCGCCAGTCGCCGACCCGCACCGCCCGCGACGTCAAGGCCCGGTTCCGCGAGATCGACCGCCGCCTCGCCGATGTCGAGCTGTTCTACACGGCCAAGAACACCCGTCTGGCCGACGAGATCGAAAGCCTGCGCTGATCAGGGCCGGGCACAACTAAAAGGTATCAGGAGAATATCATGAGCTGGGGTGGACCGGGTTTCGTCCTTACGATCATCATGCTGTCCATGGGAGCCTGGGTCATCACCACCTGGATCCGCGCCAAGCATGGCTATCCGCTCGAGGACCAGTGGACCGGCAAAGTCATTGAACGAACCGATCCTGACGCTGATCGAAAAATATCGCTGCTCACCAATGAAAACGAGCAACTGGTCGGCAAGATCGGGCGGCTGGAAGAGCGGATCGCGGTGCTGGAACGCATCGCCACCGACGCCAACAGCTCCAGCGTTCGCCTGGCCGATGAAATCGAACGCCTGCGTATCGAGAAAGACCCCGCATGATGGACAAGGTTGCAATGATTGAAGCGCTGGCACCGGCACTTTCGGTTCCGTTCATCGCTCTCGCATCGGCATGGGTGATCACCACCTGGCTGCGAATCAAGAACGGCTATCCGCTGGAAAGCAGCTGGGGCAAGCCGATCTATCCCAAGGCGGACCTGGAATCGGTCGAGCGGATCAAGCTGCTGAGCCAGGAAAACGCCCAGCTGCGCGCCGAACTGGGTTCGATCAAGGACCGCCTTGGCAATGTCGAGCGCATCGTCACCGATGATGCGCACCGCCTGACCCACGAGATCGAGGCGCTGCGCGACAAGCGCGCCAACTGAGCCCGCAAAACCGACCGATCGACGACCAAACTGCGAAGGACTGGGGAAATATCATGCCTGACTGGATCATCTTTTTTCTGATCGTGGTGGCCCTTCCCGTTCTGGTTGGCACGATGGGCGACGCGTACAGGCGGCATCTCAAGTTCAAGGAGAAGCAGCTCGAGGCGTTCAACAAGGAAACCGCAGAGAAGGCCGCGCGCTATGCGGCCCAGACCGAGCGGCTGGAGCAGCGCGTGAGGACGCTCGAACGGATCATCACCGATGGCCGCAGCGACCTTGCCCAGCAGATCGAGGATCTGCGCGACGCGCCGCTGAACTGACAGAATATACGGGGGTATTTGAAATGTTCGATCTTGATGCGCTGCTGGTCCTCATCCCGCTGGCTCCGTTCATGCTGGGCGGGCTTGCGATCTGGACCAAGCATCAGCGTAAGACATTGGAATTGCAGATCGAACTGGCCAAGGCACAGGCCGCCGTCCGACCGGCTGTCGATGACCGGACAGAGCAGCGCCTGCGCACGCTCGAGCGGATCATCACCGATGGCCGGGGCCGTGACGATCTGGCCCAGCAGATCGAAAATCTTCGCGCCAAGCAGCTGAGCTGACAGCAGGGAAATACAGAATGTTCGACAATCCTTTCTCCATGGTCGTCGCGATCGTCTTCATCGTCATGATCGCAAACGTGCTGAAAGCCCGGTACAAGGCGCAGCACGGCATCGTCGAGGACGCGATGGGCAACCAGAAGCGCACCACCCTTGCGGACAATGCCGAAACGCAGCGGCTGCGCGAAGACGTCCGCGCTCTGAAGGAGCGCGTTCAGGTGCTGGAGCGCGTGATTACCGATCAGCGTCAGACCAGCGATCTGAGCCTTGAAATCGAGAAGCTGCGCGACCGCTGAGGCGGACACGCACATCACCAACCGGGCGGCGGGGGCCGTAAAGGGAAGAAGATGGAAAGCGCCTATCTGTACATGACCGTGGCAATGTCGGCCTTGCTTGGGGTTGCCCTGGTTTCATCGACTATGCTGCGCGGTTGGCGCGAATGGCTGGCGTTCAAGCGCCACGAAATGGAGGCGCACGCGCCGCGCCATGACGGCGGGTCGCCCTCCACCCATTCGCGGATCGAGATCGCCGATCTCAAGGAACGCATCCGCAAGCTCGAAGCCATCGCCGCCGGGGTGGAGCTGTAATTTGCGCGCGGCGGGGTGACTTTGCCCTGCCGCGTCGCTATCTGCGCCGCCATGACGAGCGCACCTGCAAGCATTGCCGATCTGGCCGAAGAATACGAATTCCTCGATGCGGATGACCGCTATCGGCTGATCATCGATCTCGGCCGCACGCTCGATCCGATGCCCGATGCGCTCAAGACCAACGCGACGCTGGTCCGGGGCTGCTCGGCCTCGGTCTGGGTCTATCCCACCCGGCTCGACGACGGCCGACTGCATTTCCTTGCCGACAGCAACGCCGCGATCACCAAGGGGATCATCGCGCTCGTCCTGCTCACCGTTCAGGACAAGGCACCAGATGCCGTCGCCAGCGCGGACATCGAAGCCGCGCTCGCCCCGTTCGATCTGAAAAACCAGCTCTCGTCGAACCGGACGCAGGGCATTCCCAACATGATCGCACTGATCCGCGAGACGGCGGGACGTTATACGGGTTAGCCTGTGGCCTGCCCCTTTCGTCAACCTGGACGTGTTTGAGGGTCCATTGATCGTCTTGGAGCTTCGGCGAATGGGGCAAGATGGATCCTGAAACAAGTTCAGGATGACGGGTTGGGGCCGGGTGCCGTTTGACGCTTCGACATCTCGACACCATATAGCCACCCATGAGCACCGCCTTCGACACTCCGCCCGTCCATTTCACTCTTCCCGGCCAGGATGCGCGCGGGCGGTTCGTGCGGCTGGACAGCGTGTTGCGCGAGATACTCGCGGCGCACGATTACCCCACCTGCATCAAGCTCGTCCTCGCCGAAGCGATCACCATCTGCGCGCTGATCGGGTCGCTGATGAAGCAGGATGGCGGCCAGGTCACCATCCAGGCGCAGACCGAGGGCGGCATTGTCGAGCTACTGGTCGTCGATTATCGCGGCGGCGAGCTGCGCGGGCATGTGCGGTTCGATGCCGAGCGGCTGGCACGGCTGGGTGCGAACCCTTCGCTGTTCGCGCTGTTCGGCAAGGGCTATCTTGCGCTCACCTTCGACCAGAGCTTCGGCAAGGGCCGCTATCAGGGCATCGTCCCGCTCGACGGGGATTCGCTCGCCCAGGCGTGCGAAAGCTATTTCACCCAGTCCGAACAGGTGCCGACGATGATCCGCATCGCGATCGAAAGCGATGCCACCGGCTGCCGCAGCGCCGGCTTTCTGGTGCAGCACCTGCCCGAAGGCGAGGAAGGCCGCGAGCGACTGCATGTTCGGCTCGACCATCCGCAATGGGAGCATGTTTCCATCCTTGCGGGCACGCTCAGCCATGGCGAGATGCTCGATCCGGCCCTGAGCGGGCGCGACATCCTGTGGCGGCTGTTCCACGAGGAGGACGAGGTGCGCACCGTGGATGGCGCGCCGCTGGTCAAGGGTTGCCGCTGCAATATCGACCATATCCGCGATGTCATCGGCCGCTTTCCCGCAGAAGAACAGGCCGAGATGGTGGGTGAAAGCGGCACGATCGCGGTCGATTGCGCCTTCTGTTCGCGCATTTTCCATATCGAGCCGGTCACGCCTGCAGGCTGATCGACGCACGATCTGCGTCGCAAACCCGCCACAATTACCGGATGATTTTGCCATCATCTCACGCTAGGGCTGCGATATTGCCTGGGGCAAGAAACCTGAATCGGGTCGCACGCCATTGACTGTGCCTGCCGCGCTGAACGGCAGGAGCCAACGATAGGGTTTACCCGAATGAATGCTTCCCCCACCCTTTTCAAACTGCTTGTCGTGCCCGCCATCGCACTGGGGCTTGCCTCGGTCGCCACGCGCGCCGAAGCGCCCGAACTGGCGATGCTCGGCAAGCTGCAACCGGGCCTGTGGAACCTGAAGGAACGCGGCAGCGCCGATGCCAGCGACAGGCTATGCGTGCGCGATCTGCGCAAGCTGCTGCAGTTGCGGCACCGCGACCAGCAGTGCAGCCGCTTCGTCGTTTCGGACCTTCCCGATGAGGTAACCGTGACCTATCGCTGCCCCGGCGGCGGATCGGGCCGCACCACGATCAAATATGAGGGCCGCGGGCTGATCCAGATCGACTCACAGGGTATTGCGCAGAACTCGCCCTTCGCCTTCGCCATGGAAGGCCGTTATGCCGGCGCCTGTGACGGCTGATCGTTAGCGCGGCTGCACCATTTCTTAACCATCGCCGGGTTATGACCGTCGCGTGCCGGACTCGGTACGCTTTCCTCCATTCAGGTCGTGAGACCTCACTGGGCCGCCGGACCTGTCCGCGCGGCCCGATTTTTTTGAATTGCCCGCATCGCGGCGGCGCAATATGCGCGAGGCATGATTGATCCGCGAAAAACCGCTGTCGTGCTGCTTTCCGGCGGCCTGGACTCCATGGTCTCTGCCGCCCGAGCGAAAGAGCAGGGCTTTGACGTCGCTGCGCTGACCATCGATTACAACCAGCGTCATCGGGTGGAAATCGAGGCTGCGCGCACGATTGCGGCGCATATCGGCGCGGTGCGACATATCGTGCTGCCGCTCGATCTGCGCCAGTTCGGCGGATCGGCGCTCACCGACGATATCGACGTGCCAAAGACGGGCGTGGGCCAGGACATTCCGGTGACCTACGTGCCCGCGCGCAACCTCATCTTCCTGTCGCTGACGCTCGGCTGGGCCGAGGCGCTGGGCGCGCGCGACATCTTCATCGGGGTCAACGCGCTCGACTATTCGGGTTATCCCGATTGCCGTCCGGAGTTCATCCAGGGGTTCGAGCGGCTCGCGGACCTGGCCACCAAGGCGGGCGATCAGGGCGAGCCCTTCACCATCCATGCGCCGCTGCAATATCTGGGCAAGGCCGAGATCGCGGCCGAAGCGGTGCGGCTGGGTCTCGATCCGGCGATGAGCTGGTCGTGCTACGACCCGCTGCCCGATGGCCGCGCGTGCGGCTTGTGCGACAGTTGCCGCCTGCGCAAGCAGGGCTTTGCCGATGCCGGGCTGACTGACGGAACCGTGTACGCGGCTTGAAGCACCGTCATTCCCGCGCACGCGGGAATCCGGCTTTTGCGCAGTCGCTGAAACA
The DNA here is from genome assembly GCF_001556365.1 of Blastomonas sp. CCH1-A6. Lineage (NCBI taxonomy): Bacteria > Pseudomonadati > Pseudomonadota > Alphaproteobacteria > Sphingomonadales > Blastomonadaceae > Blastomonas > Blastomonas sp. CCH1-A6. Next base: position 8,816 of record NZ_LSIS01000303.1, read on the forward strand.
GGGAGCGGGACCCCAGCCTGCGCGGGGGTGACGGCAAAAAGCTGCTGATTTACTCCGCGATCGAGCCTTCGAGCTCCGGTTCGGCAGGCCTGGGCGCCGGTGGCGCTGGCCTGGGTGTCTCGGCAGGCTCAGCTTCCGCATCCACCGCTGCCGGTGCGACCGGCGAGGCAACACCCGGAACCGGTGGCACATCCGAAGGATCGGCGAGCGGCGCGTCATTGGGCAGCAGATCCAGATCGGGCAGCTCGTCGCTGATCGTACCTTCGGGCGTGCTGCCCTGCGCAACAGCCGTCTTGTCGGCCGCTTTCTGGTCGCAGGCCGTCAGCGCCAGCGCTGCCAGCACGATACCGATGATTGCAGGCTTCAGCGTCATTCCTTACCCCTTCCTTCGGCACCGCTTTGGCACGCGCCGCCCAGTCCTGCAAGGAACGCCTCTGTGTGGCGCGCGAGCGCGGCGTCCAGATCGGCCATCGAGGCATCGACGCCCAGATCGGCCAGGCTGGTGACCGGATATTCGGCGATTCCGCACGGTACGATGCCGCCGAAATGCGCAAGATCCGGGTTCACGTTGACCGCAAAGCCATGCATCGTCACCCAGCGCCGCACGCGCACGCCGATCGCGCCGATCTTGGCTTCCTGCCCCAAGCGGTTGTCGGTCCAGATTCCTACGCGCCCCTCGGCCCGGCGCGCCGACACGCCCAGATCCGCCAGCGCCGCGATCACCCAGCCCTCGACCGCATGGACGAAACAGCGCACGTCCTTGCCGCGCTGGCGCAGATCAAGCAGCACATAGCCGACGCGCTGGCCGGGCCCGTGATAGGTATAGCGACCACCACGCCCGGTATCGAAGACCGGGAATTGCCGGCTCAGCAGCTCGGCCGGATCGGCGCTGGTCCCCGCCGTGTAGAGCGGCGGATGCTCCAGCAGCCAGAGCAGCTCGCCCGCCTCGCGTCGTTCGATTGCGCTGTTACGCGCCTCCATTGCCGCCAGTGCCTCGGGATAGGGCGTGAGGCCGGACGACACGCGCCATTCGGGGGCTGCGATCGCCCCGGTTTTGATATCGCTCAAGCCTGGTGCCATATGTCCTGCCCATTGACGCGACGGATGGTGCGGCAAATGCCTTGCGCAGCACCCGTGCGGCGTTTAGCGCAGGCCTGTAAAGCATGATGACAAAAAGTGGGAACCGGTTTTTGTCCGACAATCATGCGACCAAGAATTTTATGGATTGCGCTGACGTTTCAGCCAAATGTCAGCGCAATCCAGTCGCTTTAGCCAGTGAGGCCAATCCCGCCATGACACGCAAACTCGATCTTTCCGGGTGCTGGAACGACGTGATGCAGCTTTTCCGCACGCATCGCGAACTGCTGCTCAGCGTGGCGGGCGTGTTCATCCTGCTGCCCGGCCTGGCTTTTGCCATGTTCGTGCCGCCGCCGCAAAGCCCGCCCGATGCGGATCTGACGACGATCTATGCGAACATGCAAAGCTTCTACCAGGGGAATTTCGGCTGGATCATCCTGATCGGGCTGTTGAACGGCTTTGCCACCATCGTCATGCTCGTGCTGATGCTCGATCCCAGTCGCCCCAGCGTCAGCGAGGCGATGCGGCGGGCATTCTCGATCATCTTGCCTTATTATGCGATGGGCGTGCTGAGCGGCGTGCTGACGTTTCTGGGCTCGCTGGCATTCATTCTGCCGGGCATCTACATCTTCGTGAAGCTGATCGTCGCAGGACCGGTGATGGTGGCCGAGCGCGCTCACACGATCATAGCGCCGATGCGCCGGTCCTGGGCGCTCACCAAGAACAATAGCGGGCGCATCCTGATCTTCCTGCTGGTCGTCGCGGTCACAGCATTTTTCGTCTATATCACCAGCGTAACGGTGTTCGGCATCGTCATCCGGCTGGCGCTCGACGGCGAAATTGCCGGAACGCTGGTTACCCTGGTCGACGCGGTGATCAGTATGCTGCTAACCGTGCTGATGGTGTGCGTCTATGCCGGCATCTATCGCCAGCTCGCCGGCCCGGGTCCCGAGGATATTGCACGCGAATTTTCCTGACCGGGTGGAAACTCGGCACATGCTCCCTAAGTTGCCGCCATCACGATCAAAGGGGTTTTTCAACATGCGCGCATTTGCACTCTCGCTTTCCGCCCTCGCTCTCGCCGCTGGCCCGGTCGCCCTGCTGGCCGAAGCCCCTGCCCTGGCCGCGGATGCAGGCAAGATCGCCATCGGCGGCAAGGCCCCGATGTTCACCACCACCGGTGCCAAGGCGGGCAAGGCCTACAAGCTGAGCCTCGCCAGCGAGCTGAAAAAGGGCCCGGTTGTCCTGTATTTCTTTCCTAAGGCGTTCACCAGCGGCTGCACCGCCGAAGCGCATGAGTTCGCAACCCGCATGGACGATTTCAGGAAGGCGGGCGCAACCGTGATCGGCCTGTCGGCGGATGGCATCGAAGAGCTCAAGAAATTCTCGACCGAGGCCTGTCAGAGCAAGTTCACCGTCGCCCAGGCCACGCCCGCGATGATCCAAGCCTATGGCGTCGGTCTTGCCGGGCGTCCGAACATGACCGGACGCACCAGCATGGTCGTTGCTCCCAATGGCCGCGTGACCTTCGTCCACGACGACATGGACTATCGCGATCATGTCAAGCTGACGCTCGGCGCAGTCCAGTCGATGGCCAAGAAAAAGGGCTGATATTCGTGCGTGACCGGCGGGGGTTGGCGCGCTAGCGTTCCCCCCATGAGTTGGCAGGAAGAGATCGACGAGCTTGCCCGGCGCCGTGCGCTGGCCGAGAAAATGGGCGGGGAAGATAAGGTCGCGCGGCAGCACGCGCGCGGCAAGATGGATGCGCGCGCGCGGATAGACGCGCTGCTCGATCCGGGCAGTTTTCGCGAGATCGGCAAGATCGCCGGACGCGGCAGCTATGACGAAAATGGCGACCTGATCGACCTCGCGCCTTCCAATTTCATCTTCGGGCGCGGCGACATCGATGGCCGCGCGATCGTCGCCAGTGCCGACGACTTTACCGTGCGCGGCGGAGCGGCCGATGCCGCGCTGCACCGCAAGTTCGTCCAGTGCGAGGCGATGGCGCACGAACTGCGCCTGCCGCTGGTGCGCATGATCGACGGCACCGGCGGGGGCGGATCGGTCAAGACGCTCGAGACCATGGGTTACACCTATGTGCCGATGGTGCCGGGTTGGGAGCATATCGTCACCAATCTGGAAACGGTGCCGGTGGTCGCACTGGCGCTCGGCCCGACCGCTGGCTTGGGCGCGGCGCGGACGGTAGCCAGCCATTATTCGGTGATGGTCAAGGGGCTGTCGCAGCTGTTTGCGGCCGGCCCGGCCGTCGCTGCCGCGATCGGCGAGACGGTCGACAAGGAGCAGCTGGGCGGCACGGAGATCCATTGCCGCAACGGCGTGGTCGACGAGGAGGTGGCGAGCGAGGCCGAAGCCTTTGCCGTCGCGCGACGTTTCCTCAGCTATCTTCCTTCCTCGATCGACCGCCTGGCAGCGCGCATGCCGTGCGCCGATCCGGTCGATCGGCGCGAAGAGGCGCTGCTCTCCGCCGTTCCACGCGATCCGGGCCAGGTCTATGCGATGCGCCGCGTGCTGGCGCAGGTGTTCGACCACGGCAGCGTGTTCGAAATGGGCCGCCGCTGGGGCCGCGCGGTCATCACCGCGTTTGCGCGCCTCAATGGCTGGCCGGTCGCGGTGCTGGCAAGCGATCCCAGCTATCTGGGCGGTTCCTGGGAGGCCAGGACCAGCGAAAAGGCCGAACGTTTCGTCAAGCTGGCCGATCAGTTCCGCCTGCCGATCGTCCATCTGGTCGACAATCCCGGCTTCATGATCGGTGCAGATGCCGAGCGCGCGGGGACGATCCGTTATGGCGTCAACGCGATGAACGCCATCTATCGTGCGCGGGTGCCGCTCGCCTCGGTCATCGTCCGCCGTGCCTATGGCATCGCGGGTTCGGCCATGTCGAATGCCGAACGCTTCCAGTATCGCTTTGCCTGGCCCAGCGGCGACTGGGGATCGCTGCCGATCGAGGGCGGGGTCGAGGTCGCCTACAAGTCCGAGCTTGAAGCGAGCGCCGATCCGCAGGCGCATCTTGCGGCGATCCGCGCCCGGCTCAACAAGGTGCGCAGCCCGTTCCGCAGCGCCGAGCATTTTTCTGTCGAGGATATCATTGATCCGCGCGACACGCGGCCGTTATTGTGCGAGTTCGCGGACCTTGCCTGGGCAAGACTCTCGGCGGGTCGGGCATAGCCCCCAGGCTTTGCGATATGCTTAACGCGGCGCATGCCAGTTTCTTCAAGCCCGCCTTAACGCCGGCCATGGCATCTTCAGCCTGAAAAACTATCAGGACCCCCGTGCCATGATCAACAATTCAGACCCCCCAGGCTCGCCGACGATGCGGACGGTCTATATCCGTCCGAACTATCAGGCGAATGATGTCGCGCCGCGCAACACCGACCCTGCCCCCGCACGGCCGGTGAACGACGGCGTCATCAATCTGATCAACCGCCCCACCGCGCCCAGCGGCGCGATGGAGAGCCTTGCCAAGGCCGCAGCGGCTGCCGAGCTCCCGAAAAAGTTTGACGATTTCGCACGTCAGGTCGCCAAGTCGATGCTGGGCGATCCCGAACAGGCGATGCGGACCTTGCGCCCGCCCACGGCAGAGCAGGTCACCGGGCTGCTTGGCGCCGCCTGACGCCCGCACTGCATCAGCTGTTCTTGTCCGCGCGCCTTCGGCCGAAACGCATGCCGCGTTCCAGCCGGGCGCGCAATTGCGTGTAATAGGCCTCCAGAAAAGCGCGCTCGTCGCCTATCGGCGGGGTCCAGCCGATCTT
>NZ_LSIS01000304.1:0-1038 GCF_001556365.1 Blastomonas sp. CCH1-A6
AGCAGGACCGCCGAGGCGGAACGGCGAAATGGCGTGTGCGTCATTGCGACAGCTCCCTTGACCAATTCAAAGCGTTGACGAAGACGCCGAGCGGGTTCTTGCGCAGGGCGTCGGGCGTGCGCGGCGGCTGCACGACGATGGTGAGGATCGCCGACCAGCGTTCGGTGGCGGCGAGGCTCCCGTCCTGATAGCGCCGCTCGGTCCAGGCCACGCGGAAGCTGTCGGGCGATGCCCGGATCACGCTCGACACGTCCACCGCGACCTGCACCCGGCCGACATTGGCGAAGGGGTCGTTGGCGCGGGCGTAGTCGTTGAGCGCCACCGCGCCCCGATCGGTCGTGAAGTCGTAGGCGCGCAGCCAGTTCTGGCGGACGATGACCGGATCGGCCGGGATCGCCCTGACCTGCTCGATGAAGCGGGCGAGATGGAACGCGATCTGTGGATCGGTGGGGCGGTAGCCAGCCTCGGCCGGCGCGACGGCCTGGGTCTCGCCGAGCCGATCGACCTGCACCACCCACGGCACGATATGCCCACGCGCCGATTGCCAGACGAGCCCGGCGGCGAGCCCGCCCGAGAGCGCCAGCGCGCCGAAGAAGGCGAGGCGCCAGTTCTTCGCCTGCACGCGCGCGGAGCCGATGCGGTCGTCCCATTGCTGGGCTGCGCGCTGATAGGGTGTCGTGGGTTCGGGCGTCTGGCCGTAGCGGATGGTGGGGCGTCGGAACATGGGAGGTCAGTCCTTCTCTTTGATGTCGGGACCGGCGCCGCCGCCGTGGCTGTCGCCAGCCTTCATGGTGTGGGCGAGGACGGTCGCGCCGTGGCTGACGGCCTGGCGGCGTTTCATCGCGGCGGCCCATTCAGGCTGGGCGGATGCGCCGGCCGACGCGGAACCGCCAGCGGTTGCAGCCGCCGGGGCGGCGGATGCCGGCCCGCCGGTGATCGTGCCGCCGGTTGCGGTGAATCCGGCACGGGCGCCGGAGCGGAAATTGGACTTGATCGCCTCGCCGCCCTTGGCGGCCGCCTTGCGCAAGGGCGAAAGGA
>NZ_LSIS01000305.1:0-17291 GCF_001556365.1 Blastomonas sp. CCH1-A6
AAAGATGGTGGGCGCGGCAGGGATTGAACCTGCGACCCCACCCGTGTGAAGGGTGAGAAATCCAGCATTCACGGCTTTACGCGAACAAAAAAATCTACTAAAAACAATGATATTGGTTCGCGGTTGTTCGCCGTGTCCCGCCTATGTTTTTCATGTTTTTTTCATGGATTTTTGGGGTCGCTTGGTATGCCGGATCTAAGCCGTATCGGTGAACGCGAGAGGCTAAAGCCGAATGCGGGTGATGAGCCACACTGGCAACGGCTGCAGCCAGGTTGCTACCTTGGCTTTCGACCCTCGAAGAAGAAGGTTGGCGGAACATGGTTTGCCCGGGTCAGTGATCCTAACAAACAGGGGCGCTACGTTCGCAAAGCCTTGGGAGCGTATAGCCTCCTGTCGGGGCATGAGGTTTTCAAGCAGGCTAAGGCTGATGCCGAAAACTGGGCCAAGATGGTCGAGAGCGGTGGTCAGCTTGAGGAGGGCATGGTCACGGTCAAGGATGCGTGCGATGCCTATCTGCAGGAAAAGCCTGGCACGATTGCCGAAGGCGTATTTCGGCGGCATGTCTATTCGGATCCGATTGCCCAGATCAGGCTCGATAAACTGCGTAGGCATCATCTGCGAGCGTGGCGAAAAAGGCTAGAAGATGCTCCAGCGCTTCTGACACGAAACAAGAAGGGGAAGCGCGAAACCAAAATTCGCTCGGATGCGACAATCAACAGGGATATGGTTCCATTGCGTGCAGCTCTGCGAAGGATTTTGACGTTAGGGCCGCCCAATACCGACGCAGCGTGGCAAGAGGCGCTTAAGCCGATACCGAATGCAGGTCGGCGCCGCGAACTGTATCTGGACAAAGATCAGCGGCGTAGGCTTTTGGAAGCGGCAAGTGATCAGGCAAAGGCCTTTATCAAAGGGTTATGCGTGCTGCCTCTGCGCCCAGGCGCATTAGCAAGCCTCAAGGTGCGCCATTTTGACGCAAGAACCAGAACGCTCACGGTCGGCAAGGACAAGCATGGGAACCCGCGCCAGATAACGGTGCCGTCGGTGATGACAAATTTTCTTACGGAACTGACCGAAGGGCAACCATCCACAGCACCTCTGTTTGCTCAACCGGATGGGTCGGCATGGCACAAGGATGCGTGGAAGGGGCCCATCAAGGAAGCGGTTGTTGCTGCCAAGCTGCCAAGCTCGGCGACGGCGTATACCCTGAGACACAGTGTTATCACGGATCTGGTCAGAGCAAGGCTTCCAATCCTGACTGTTGCGCAGCTGTCAGGAACAAGCGTCAAAATGATCGAGGACCATTACGGGCACCTTGTCCGCGACGATGCCGAGAGCGCTCTCGCTAGCATCGCATTCTAAGCGAATCCGAAGGGCTCTGGTGTTTGCCGCTGGCCTCGCCAAAACCCTCAAAACGAAGTCAAATCGCTGACCCGGTCAGACGCGGCCCCATCTATGATTGCGAGATTTGCCTGCCGCTAGGCTATGGTCGAACCAAGGCATGTTGGGCCTTTGGCAGGCATCAAAAATCGCTTTGCCAACGCTCTCGCCAGTGTATCAGGGCGTCTTCATCGATGTGCATCGTCTTGTGCAGCAACCGCCCCAGCTCTCTGATCTTGCTCCAGTGGGCCGTGACGAGGGCTTCCGTTTCTTCAAGTGCTTTCAGTGCGTTGGAGCCGATAGCGTCCTTGTCCAGCCATTCCAAGCGTTCATAAATTTGAACAAAATCATCTGGAAATTCGCTGCCATCCCGTCGCTGACCTGCAGCCTCAATCGTCTGGCTGATTACCATTGCCCGGGTCAGGGAATTGATCTGCCTTGATCGCAGTTCCGCAACGTTGCCGGCAATAAGATCGACCACCTCCCACCAAGCCGCCCGCTTTTGAAAGGCGACCACACTGACAGCGGCATCATCGCCCCTTGAAAACTGTTCGGTAGCCCTTACCGCGTCAGCCAATTGCCGGTCAAAGCGCGCGCTAGCCTTCACAAAACCGACGGTGCCTGGCGGCGTATCTGTGAGCGATACATACTTGATCCTACGTGGAAGCCCCAGAAACATCATAATAACTGCGTGTCCGGCTTCGTGGATGGCGACATAAAGAGGTGGCTTTTTGGATTTTGGAAGCTTCACTTTTGCCTCAATCTTGGGCGATGCAGGGAGGATTAGGGTGAAGCGGCAACTTAGGGCCCATTCGTTAACAATGCGGCCTGCAATATCCATCTAATGGCGCTGGCATTTTCCCGACTGAAACCGGTGGGCGCGATCCAAGGCTTTTTTGGGAGACGATCTGCTTTGCGCTCCCGAGCAACCCATGCACAGCGCCGAATGGACCCATTCTTCGGTGCTGGTCGATATGGCTATCTTAGTAGGCGTTGATGCTCCAAAGGCACATCGGCGCATCAGGGGACAAATATCGACCAGATTCCCTGCAGCTCCTGTTTTGCCATTGATTTACAGCGCCTCGCTAGCACGAGACGCCACCTCCCTCATTGCGGCATACAAGTCATAGGATCGGAAGCAGTCGCCGCTCGCTTCTACCCGTCCCTCGTATTCCGACTGAGCTGCCAACGCCCGGTCGCCAAAAAGTCTTGGTGCGGATGTGGCGCGGCGAACGACTTCCACCTCTCCCAAGAAGGTATCGTCCTTCCAGATCTCATAGAGGTTGCCTCGGACGGCTTCGAAGGCTTGAAAATCACCAATTGTCCGCAGTTGCCGACCTCTCGGTTCGCGAGGCGCTTCCGACGGCTCGGCCGCTGGTAGAAGCTCATCAATCCTTGGCATCAGGGCAGCCGCATCTTCTGCTCTAGGCTCGGGCTGCGGCATAGGCGGCTGAATCACTGCGCTTTTTGGCTTCTGCACTTGCAAGGTTTCGGCTTGGGTTCCCAGTTCGCGGACGATTCGTTCGCGAACACGTTCGAGCCAGGCCAGCAGTTTGGCCGTCTCGCGCGCAGGGTCGGCAAACCAGTCGGTCGACCATACCCGGTATATGTTCCACCCCAAATTCTCGAGGATCGTCTGCCGGATGTGGTCGCGATCGCGGACGCTCAAGCCTGAGTGATAGGGAGCTCCGTCACACTCGATGCCTGCGATGAAACCGACTGGGCAGCTGGCATGCCGAACACCAAGATCGATCCGGAATTTCTCTACGCCGACCTGATAGACGACGTCATACCCGCCGCCGCGCAGAGCATCGGCAACGAAAATCTCGAAATCGCTGTCCGTTTCGCCCCCCGACCCATCTTCATATTGGGCACCGCCATGGGCATAGGTCAGATAGCTCTTGAACTTGATGACCCCCTTCGACGATTTTTCTGTCACCTTGATGTCGTCAGGGCGCAGAGACGTTATCAGGCGGCAGGACATCTTGGCCCGCGTGACCAGCACGTTCAACCGTCGCCATCCGACCTCGCGGTTCATCAGGCCGAAATTCTGTCGGACAACCCCATTCTTGTCGGGTCCGTAGACGGTGGAAATGAGGATGATGTCGCGCTCGTCACCCTGCACGTTCTCCAGGTTCTTGATGAAGAACTCATCCAGTGTCCCCTCGAATGCCTCGACATATTTGCGGACCCGCTCTTCCTCGACCTTTAGCCGTTCGAACTCGTTCTTGAGCAGTTCCGTCTGCTTGGCATTCATCGCCACGATCCCGATCGAACGCTCAGGGTGCGTCTGCATCAGGCCAAATGCCTGTTCGATCACGAGCTCGGCTTCGCGCTGGTTGATTGAGGATTCGTAGGCTGTGTCTGAATAGAATGCCGGAGCGTAGTAGCATTTGACGCCCATTAGCGGGTCGTCATTGGCCTGAGGGCTCGGGAATACGACCAGATCGCGCTCATAGAACTCGCGGTTGGAGAACTGGATGAGGCTCTCGTGCTGCGAGCGATAATGCCATTTCAAGCGCGGCTGTGTTCTGAACCGCTGCTTTGCCAGATCGAGAATCGACTCGGTGCCTTCATCGACGCCGACTCCGTCACTATCCCCCTCTCCATCGAGGCTAGCGACCTGGAAATGGTCGCTGGGGGGAAGCTGGTTCGCGTCACCAACGACGACGAACTGATCGGCGCGCAGGATGCAGCTAACCGAGAACTCGGGCCGCATCTGCGATGCTTCGTCGATAATCAGAAGGTCGAAGCTCAGCGAGCCGGGACGGATAAACTGCGCGATCGACGTCGGCGACATCATCCAGACCGGCTGGAGCGCCTGCAGCGCCTGGCCCGCGCGGTGCACGACATCACGCAGGGGTGTCCTGGGGCGCGTGAGCCCGACTTCATGCTCGAGCAGCCGGAGCTCGGTGAAGTCGCTTCTCTTCCCGTGCCCAACGCCGACCGGTGGCCTGTCGCCGAGCCGTTTCGCGACAATCGCCGTAGCTTCCAGCTTGTGGAGGTCCTTGTCCACCCGCTTGAAGGACTGCCTCGCCGCATCGAGCGAGAGGCTGCCGAGCCTGCCCAGTTCCTGGCCATCTGCCCCCAGATAGGATCGGAGCAATGCTGAAACAGCCGTCAGCTCGTAGAGATCGTCCAGCAATCCGGGCGCAATGCCATGATGGGTTGCCGCCTCGGCGAAGGGCGTCAGATCCCTTGCGGCTACAGCGGCCCGATATTTGAGAAGATCGGCGGCAAGGCTGACACCCTCCCGGTCGGCGCTCATGGCATGGAAGACAGCTGCAGCGTCTTGCCATGGCATGCCATCGCAAAGGCCGGCAACGTTGAGATCCACGTCATCTCGCAGATGGGCAGAGCTGCTGACCCAGCCGTTTATGGCGTTCTGGAGCGCTCCGCTGTAGGCGATCACAGAGGACAGCCAGGCGGCGGGAGCCTCAACCTCACCGATGATGGCCCGCAATTGAACCGGACCGCTGACCGCGAAGAGATGGTCGAGATGAGCGAGACTGGCTTCGAGACTGTCCAGAGGCGCTGTTACGTCGCCGACCCAACTGAACGGGTCTTGCGACTTCAGTGACCCGAAGGCTTCCTTGGCTGCGTGGAGCCGGAGCACAGCCTCGGCAATCGTTTCACCTGTAGAGCGCAGGAACGTCGCATCGTCTTTCAGCCTGACGGTCTGGCTCGCTGACAGAATGCGCCGCATTTCAGCGGCCCTGTCATCGCAACGAGCAGCCAGGTCTGCGAGGGGCACTTCCGCCAGCCCGGCTTCAGCTACTTCAGCCAACAATCCGGTCATCCGATCGCTGCAGGCTGACAGGCTCTGGCGTTCGGATTCGTCCGCTGCAAGCCAGCCGCGTAGAACAGCGGTTTCGTTCGATGCAGCAAGCTCTCTCGCAGTCTCCGCAACTAGCGCTCGGGCAGCGCCAAGCGATTCAAAGTCGCTGTCGAGCCCGTCCCAGAGCATCGGCGGAAAAAGGACGCGCCCCTTGCTCTCGTCATGAAATGCTCGGCGTGCGCGAAGGAAGCCGGCGGCTCGGCGAAGGCTCGATGCAGCTTCGGCGCGATCAGAAGTGTCCGCGCAAAGCCGCCCCACCCGTCGCCAGGCAGCCTTGTATCGCCCGCTGAACAGACGCGCGATGGCACCTGTTGTCTCGACAGTGTCGGCAAGCTCGTCGAGTTCGCTGGGATCAGCAGTCAGCGCATCCGCCTGGGTGAGCGCAACCACGATATCCCGTTCTGCTCGCAACGCTTCAGCTTCGCGGGTGGCGTTCGCAATGGCGCTTTCGGATGCGGCCTCAATCAGGCTGCTTGATACCAGCGCAGCTACCGAGGCCGGAGCTTGACCCAGCCGTGCGAGCACAGCTGCCACTTTTTGCGCATTCTCAGACGGTGTTCGCGCACCATCTGCCAGCTTGGCTGCGAGCCGTTCCATGTCGCGGGTCGCGCCTTCAAGCAGTCCTGACAGCCGCTCATGGTGTGAGAGGATAGAGCCGGCTTCGGCCGGTGTAGCGGGGCAGTCGCCAATCACCAGCGCGTCGGCCAGAGCCTGGGCTTCATCAATCGACACCCGCTCAGGCGCTTCGATGGCATCGGCAATGGCATCACGTTGCCGTCGCCATTCGGACTGCGCTGCCAGAAGGTCCAGGCTGGCCGCACGGTGATGCAGCGCTGCGGACACCACGGCTTCATCGGAACAGGAAAAGGGCTTGAACGCCGAAAGCTGGGCACTGGCATCGACGATGGCGTTGTCGCTTGGTCCCGGCAGAGCAATGCCCAGTTCAAACAACCGAGCTGCGACATCGGCTACGGCATCCGCTGCCCGACCGGCTGCGCCGGCGGCTTCGAGCGCTGCACTCTGGTCAAAAGGGTTGAGCTTTCCTGCCTGAACCCAGCGCGTTGCCTCTCCCTCGGCATCTCCCTGGACCGCCAGGAACGCCTTGCCGAACTGGGCCAGAATCTCGCGATTTTCCGTAAGGGTCGATCTGTCGAGCTCGCCAACCCCCGCCGATTGCCAGCGCGCCTCGATCGGCCGGGTCTTTTCGCGGTCAAACTGCTTGCGCAGGCGGACTTCGCGCCAGACGAGTGCATGGGCCGTCATGCCGAGCTTGCCCAGCGGCGTCCGCACCAGAGACAGGTATCTCCGCAACAGATCGCGATGCCTGCGCAGCTCTGCGCGCTTTTCATCGAGCACGCGCGCATCCAGCCTCGGCTCAGCAACGATCCGTTCGCGCACACCGGCATAGACTTCCGTGCGGCTCGCCTTCTCCCCGTGCAGCTCCAGCAGCAACGGACCAAAGCCAGCCGCCCTCAGTCGGTCGGATACCACCCGAAGCGCCGCCTGCTTCTCGGCCACGAACAGCACCCGCTTGCCCTGGGACAGGGCTGTAGCAATCATGTTGGTGATCGTTTGCGACTTGCCCGTTCCTGGCGGACCTTCGATCGCCATGTCGCGCCCGGCTGCCATGTCCATGATGGCCTTGTGCTGCGAGGCATCGGCATCGGTGATGAGGGCAGGGACTCGCGCCTCGTTCGCCGGATCATCAATATCGATGATGCTGTCATCGCCGGGGACCGAAGGAACCTCTGCCGCACCGACCAAGCCCGGCAGCAAGCGGTGATCGCTGAAAGCGCCTTCCTGCCAGTTCTCCGGATCGAGGTCCCGCCACAGGATCATCGGAGGCAGGACGGATAGGGTGATAAACGAGCGCAAGGTCAGGCGGCGGCCCTGGGCCAGCACCGTCTTCACGCGGATGAAATAGGATTCAGGGCTTTCCTCGTTGCGCAGCTGCGGTAGCTGCAGACCCCAATGCTCACGCGCCTTCTCGATCAGCGCGACATTGACCTCAAGCCCGCCCTCCCAGATGCTGAGCCGGTAGTCCTTCTTCGCCCGGCTCGTATCCTTGGCCAGCTTGACCGGGAGCAGCAGCAACGGCGCGTAGGATGCAAGGTCTGACGCATCATCCTCGAACCACTGCACAAAACCGAAGGCCAGATGCAGCGTGTGATGGCCCGTCTCCCGCAAATGGCTGGTGGCACGATCGTCGATCGATTTCAGACGCCGGTCCAACTCCTTGCGGGTGAGCAGGACGCGCATGTCATCGTCTTCGTGATGCGCGGCGACATCCCCGTCATCGCTCATCTTGAGCTCGTAGGACGGGTCAAAGCCATGCGCCCGGGCGAGCGCCGTGACGTCCAGCCCCTTGCCGAAATCGAGCTTGGGCAGGCCGAGCTGCTGACGCACCCGGGCACGCAAGGCCCGCTCGGCATCCGTCCATGCACGCACGTCACCTTCGGCATCGCCCAGCTTTTCGGTCGCCGCCAGAAACTCCGTATCGGTCAGCCGCGCCCGCTCATAGGCGAGACCGAAGCTGGGGGTGCGTTCGTCGGCAGGCGTCTGTTCCTCGCCGGGCAGGGGCTCGAAGCCCATGCTGCCCTTGCCAAGCCGTTCGAACAACAGATCGGGCCGCTCGTCGATGATACGAAGCTGGCTGGCACTGCGCGATTCATGCCGGAAGGCGATGAGCGGCGACTTGCGAGACAGGTCGATCAACTTGGCGCGCAGCTTGGCCACCGCCTCATAGGTCCAGCTGTGCACCTGTGGATGGCGAGGTGGCTTGGCGGCAGGCTTCGCAGCATCCGCCTTGGCCGCTTCCGGCTTAGCGGACTTGCCCGCTGCCGCCTTGTCGCAATCCTTGATCCACGTTTCGACTCGGTGCCGCAGCGTTTTGGCGGCATTGGTGGTCCGGTGCACCAGCTCCGATCGGATCAGATCGAGCTCGGCCCGGTTGTCCCAGTTGCGTTCGGCCATCAGTTCTAGGTCAACGAACGACTTGTTCATCAGCGGGCGGGTCATGATCGGGGTTCCAAGCGACTGTTTGATGGTGGCGAGCTTTTGCTGGGAAGGGCTGTTCCAAGTGGCGACGATGGCTAAAGCACGTTGGCGAATGTCCTGGATTTCAGAGGTGGCGATCCCTTCGAGGTCCTTGATGAGATCGAGCAGCCGGGGTTTGTGGTTGCGGTATTGCTGCAGATAGGACTTCAGCTCGGTCACAGACATGTGAGCGGCTCGCCTCTGGCCTTGTGCTGCATCGTCCCTTGTCATGTCATTCAGATGTTGCCTGATCAAAGCCCGGAGATCGGCAACACCCTCAGCCTTCGAGTCCCGCAATTGCCGCAACATGGCTTCGAGCCCCGTTCTGTTGGTGCGACGGAGGGCGATCCTTTCCCGCAATTCATACAGATCAGGATCGATTGGCGGGTTCATTGACCGGCACGTTGCTGGTTCAATCGAAACAGGCGGGCGAGGATTTCGTCGTCGGTGAGCGTGCCGGCGCGGAAATCATCGCCCCAGCCATAGGCATCGGCCACTGCCTCATCGAGCGCGCGGTGCGCGTGATCTAGCCATGCGGGGCGAGCGTTGTAGAGGTTGGTCAGCGTGCGTTTCTTGAGTTCCTGAGCAGCGGCTTCGTCCATCGGCAGGATGCGGTCAGGATAGCCTGGTACGACTTCCGGCTCGCGCACCACCAGATCGGGTGGGTTGAGCCAGTTCTCGCGCAGTTCGTTGAGCTGGGCTGCAGCCTTGGCAATGGCTTGGGCACGTGGGTCGTCAGCATAATCGGCCGCTGAAATGTTGGGGGTCAGGCCCTCGGGGAATGGGAAGGTTTCGAAGGTTGTTGAAGGGGTATAGCGCGGGTCATTGCCCACACCGAGGAAAGTGCCCATGCGTAGCGACCAAATTTCATGGAAGCGCGAATGCAGAATTCCAAACATCGTGTCATCATCGCGAGTAATTACATTTGTCGCGTCGCTTGGTCGAATACCGATTGGTTGCCAGACGAACAGCCTATATTTTGATACCCGAGGAGTGACGATCATCCGGCTTAAGCCCGACAAAGCGGTTCGTAGATTTCCCCCGCTCCGACCGAAAAGCCACCACTTTTCTCTACGTTGCTGGTCTCGAACCGTCATTCTATAAGGCTTCACCAAATCAACGGCGTGTGCAAAAGGCAATTCAAAATACGATGATTCTGGTTCAGTGTAGCCGTGGAAGTCAATCACCCAGACATCGCTATTTCGTTCGACTAAATCTCTTCCGCCAATGTATGGAAAAAGAACAGCCGAATTTGGTCGGCCATTGACATTTAGCGGCTGCGTGAGCCATTCTCTGGCCTTGTTGCCTTCGACGTCGAGTTGGCCGTACTTTCGAAATCCTTCGAAGCAGATTCCCCGGTTGGCGACTAACTTGTCTGCTGAAATTATGTCTACGCGGGATGTCAAATCAGCGAAGATACGGTTAGCGATCTCGCCATTGAGGACCGACATCGGCTGCGAGTTTTGCTTGCCAAATCCGACCATCGAAACACGCACTGCGGCACCTTCGACGGTCCACTCTTGGTCATCCCAAGCCAGGAATATCTGACCGTGGTCAGCAATTGGCTTCAAAACTTCACGATTCGCCCCGCCCCTTATAGAGTTCGTCGATACGAAACCAGCGATCGTCAGTTTTCCTGCGATGATCTTGTCCCAAGCTCCAGCAAACCAGAAGCAAACCAAGTCTGCTCCGCCAGGAACCATTGGCCAAGCTCGACGCAACGCGGACGTATAGTCCTCGCCAAGTTCGGTGATCATGCGACTCGAACCCAAAAATGGTGGGTTCCCGACCACCACGTCCGCATCCGGCCACTGCGCCCGCGCGCCCGTTGCTTCATCGAGCACTGCGTCCCGACATTCAATTGTGTCCAGGTTGCGCAGGATCGGATTTTTTGCCGCATCGAAGCCGTTGCGCCGCATCCACTGGATTTCACCGATCCAGACGCTGACCCGCGCCAGTTCCGCCGCATAGGGGTTCAGCTCGATCCCCAGCACACTTTCCGGGCCCACGCGGGGAAAGCCGCGTGGCAGGCCCAGCGCCTCGGCATCCAGATTGGCGCGGTGCTCGATATCCTTAAGCGCCCGGAGCGCGACATAGAGGAAATTGCCCGATCCGCAGGCTGGGTCGAGCACGCGAAAATTCACCAGCCGCTCGATAAAGCCGTTGTGGATGGCGGCCGCATCGTCCTTGAGCTTTTCTGCCTTGCGTTTCTCCGCCGGGGTCAGCAGGCGTTCTGCCGTGCGCTTGGGGGCCTTTTCGATCAGCGCGGTGATCCGGGCCAGCGCCTCTGCCCATTCGGCCTCTAGCGGATCGATGATCACCGGCTTAACGATCATCATGATCTTTTCGCGATCGGTATAATGCGCGCCGAGCTGGCTACGCTTGGCGGGGTCGAGTCCGCGCTCGAACAAGGTGCCCAGGATCGACGGGTCGATCTGCGACCAGTCGCGCAAGGCAGCCTGATACAGCTCCTCGACATCCTCGCGGGTCACGGGCAGGGCGCTGTCGTCCTGAAACAGGCCGCCGTTGAACCAGTCGATGCGGGTGAACCCCACCTTGCCGTTAGGCTGCGCCATCGCACCGAACAGGGTGCTGGCATTTTCGGCAAAGCTGGCCGGATCGCTGCGCGACAGGTCCAGCATCTTGGTGAAAAGATTGTCGGGCAGCAGGCCGACATCCTCTGCGAACATGCAGAAGACCAGCTGATTGACGAAATGCGCGACCCGGTGCGGTTCATGCCCCCGGTCACGCAGACGCTGGGCAATGCTGGCGAATTCGCGTGCGGTCTCCTCCGTCAGCGCCTGCCGGGTCTTGCTGGGCTTGAAATCGTCCGGGTCGGTAAAGGCGCGCTTGAGCTTTTCGCGCACCTGGCCATCGACCAGATCCTCCAGCGTGAACTCGTGCACCTCCTGCACCGTGTTGGTCCAGTTGGTGTGGATGCGGATGCGGTCCATGTCGGACACGATCAGCAGCGGCGGATTTTCCAGCGCGACCGAATATTGCAGCAACTGGGCATAGGCCTTGTTCAGGTCCTTTTTCGGACCCTTATACTCCCAGGCAAAGCAGCCCCTGCGCCAGACATCGGCCCAGCCTTCGCCGCCGCTGGTCTTGCTCGCCCCCTTTTCGAATGCAAACCATTCTCCCTTGGGGTCGGCTGCTATCGGGTCGAGCACGCCAAGCAGCGCGCACAGATCGTTGAAATGGCTCTGCGACGCTGATCGCTCCTTGAGCTCGACATTGCGCCATTTGCCGAGAAATTCCTGCGGGGTCATGCCATGCCCTGGTCATGGATGGGGGAGGGGCTGTCCGGCTTTGGGGTCACGCTGCTTCCTCTTGCTCCTCTTCGCCGTAATAGTCGTCTTCCTGATCCATCGGCAGGATGCTCTCGCGCACGGCTTCCTTGCCCATTGCAGCTTCGATCCGTTCCAGCAACCGCGAGCGGCGATGGTCCATGAATCCGTGGAAATCATCGGCGGCCAGCAAGGCCTCCTCGATCTCGTGGCTCTTCAGAATGGCAGACAGACGGCTGGCCTCGATGGGCGGGTTGCTGTCGTTTCCCTTGATCAATCGGCCAAGATAGACCGAGGGGGCTACGCCGCCCAGCATGCGGTTGGTGGCAGATGCCAGCGGCGTCTTGTTGACGATGCTGTTGTAGATGCCTGGCTCGATCGTCTTGGTCTTGCACCAGGCTTCGGGGAAGATGTGATGGATGTCCACATTCTCGTCGAAGAATACGGTCTGATCGTACTTCTGACCGGATTTGAAATCCTCCGCCCCGGATTTCATCAGCAAGGCATGCACGCCCTTGTAGGCAGCTGAAAGGCGGGAGCGCAGTGTGCGCAGGCGCTTTTCCTCGAAGGTCGAACGCTGCACCGTCTGGGGTTCGGCCCCGCCGTTGATCCAGGGTGAGAAATCGCGAATGTCGAGCGCAAAGCGGCTTTCGACGGCCGAACCGTAGAGTTCTCCGAACACGCCGCACCAATACCAGCGGGCCAGCTTTTGCCGCACGGCATCATTCTCCCACGCCGATCCGATCTCGGCCAGGATGGCGGCAAGCGGCACGAGCTGGGTCTGGTAGGGCAGGTCGCGGGCATTGAAGATCTTCAGCGAATGCAGGAACTTTGCCGCAGCGACATAGCCCGCCTCGACCTTGTCCGCCCATTTCTTGTATGCCGTCAGTGGAACCTGCAACAGGCTGTTGCGGGTTGCGCTGATCGCCGGGGGCTCCAGGCCGTTTGCGATCGCTTCGTCCCGCCGTTCCTTGGTGTGGAGGAGCGACACCGCCTGTAGAAACTCGACCGGTTCGATCTTGGCCAGCACCTTTTGAGCGATCAGCCGTTCGCGGCGCGCCTTCCAGTCGTCGCGCAGGTGAAACTCCTCCGACGCATACATGGCGGTTACCAGTTCGAAGGCATCCAGTGGTTTGCCGCCCGTGTTGACCTTCTCGAACACCAGGCACACCGCTGCGCGCGACGTATCCTTGCCCAGCTTGATGACGGGGACCTGATAGGAGGTGACGTTGTTCACTACCGCCTGCATGAAGTCATTGATCAGCTTCAGATGCTCCATGCGCTGGTCTTGTAGCTGGTAAGCCCAGCCAGTGGCTGCCTGTTGCCAGACATGGGCCTCGAATATACGGTCGATCGGAAAATACAGGGCCTCGAACTCGTTCTGCTCGTTCGAAAGATCGAGCTTCACATCCCTGCCGAAATTCTCGCGGATGATCCGGTCTTCCGGCACCGCAATCACCGCTTCGGAACGGGGGATGTCGGGATCGAGCGCGGCTCTGATGTCGAAATAGAAATGGACCTTGATTGGCCTCTTTTTTGCCGTCTGGGTCGATACCGGCACAGGCGAGAAGGTCGACTGATAGAGCGAGGTCATCCGCTGCTGGCCATCCAGAAGATATGCCTCGAGCGGCCTGATGGGTTCAGGCGCGCCCTCCACTGGTCTGACAGCGAAGGAAACATCGCCGGAAGCATCAAGAGTCATCAGAGCCCCAACGGGAAATCCCTCCGAAATGGAGGCAAGTAGATCAATGATTCGGTTCTGATCCCAAACCCAGCCACGCTGGAAATCAGGCAACTGCAGCTTGCCTTCGTGGCATTCGCGCATGAGGTCTCTCAGATAGACCGGATTTGTTTGGAACGAAGTCGTCATCCCCGCCTCGGCTTCTAGGTATAGAACCCCAAAATAAAGTCATATTGACGGTATTTTGGGGTTTCTTGCTTGGGGATCATAACGGCCTTCAGTGCCATGCCAAGATCGGATCAGCCTTTAGCTCCGTTCTTGTGCATTACCTGTGATGGGCTGGCAAAACTCCTCCTGCGGATGGGGTCGTTGATCGGGTGAAGACGGGGGAAAAGGGTTCCTTCAAGCCTGGTCAGGGAGCCAGAATATGGACAGAAGACCAGAAGATATGATTGTTGCCGCAGCAGCGGTGGCCAAAGACGAAATTGCCATCCGGATATTGCTTCCAGCCGCCAGGCTGGAGCATTTCATCGTCAGCAAGCAGCCGGTCGAGCCGCTGTTGAACGTTGCAGTCATCGACGTGGAAACCACCGGCACGGATCCGCTGGCCGATCAGGTTATCGACCTCGGCTATGTGATCCTGCAGGTCGACGCAGAGGGGGACATCGTTGATATCCTCGCCGTGCGCGAGGCACTCGCCGATCCCGGCACGCCGCTGCCAGAGCGCATTTCCCGGCTGACCGGGCTTACGGATAACGACCTGCGGGGCAAGGCCATCGACCTTGATCTTGTCGAAGACGATTTCGCGCAGGTCGATGTGTTCGTGGCCCACAATGCGCGGTTCGATGCATCGTTCATCCGCCAGCTGCTACCTTCAACGGCACATGCAGCATGGGCCTGTTCGCTGGCTGACTTTGACTGGCTGATGGACGCTGGTCTCGATGGACGGGCGCTGGGTCATCTGCTCGCCCAGGCCGGGTTCTACAATGACGGCCACAGGGCGCTCGCCGATGTCATCAGCCTCATCCATCTGCTTGCCTATCCGCTGCCAACCGGCGGCACGGTGATGCGGGCGCTGCTCGCCAATGCGAGCCAGGAGACCTGGCGGGTCGAGGCCACGCGGGCGCCCTACTCGGCGCGCACGATCCTCAAGGCTCGCGGTTACCGCTGGGATCCTTCGGCCAGGGTCTGGTGGACCGAAGTCAAGGACGGTGCGATCGAGGCAGAAGAACTTTGGCTGTTCCGCCATGTGCTGCCGGACGGTCCCAGCCCGCGGCTGGTCAGCATGACCTGGCGTCAGCGCCATCGCTGACCCGCTTTGGCCGTGACCCGCAGGGTGCAGCCAGATTTGTTCCAGAAACAAGAGAGATTGAGCTTCCAAAGGGATTGGAAAAGCTCCGGCCCAAAGGGCCGCACAGAAAGGTACAAACATGAATGCTGAGATTACCGGCGATAACCCTCGCCTTCAGAACTACACCGGCGCTATCAGACAGATGATGGGCCTGCCGCCGCATCAACCCGTCAATGACTTGGTCGGCTTTGTGTTCGGACCCATCATCGACGATTCCATCTCGGCGAGCGCGATCGGTCGTTACGCCCGGGATCAAAAGCAGGACGTGATCCATCTTGGCTTTGCGCACGCCAATGCCAGCACACCCGCCGCCATGATGATCGCCTGGCGCAAGCTCGACCATGTCGAGATCATTAGCGGTTGCGTGCCGTATTGCACGGACGCAGACAGCCCCGTCATGCTGGTCGAGCCGCGATCGAACGCATGCTTTGCCGTTGACGAACGGGGCGGCCTGGTGCGCACGCAACAGGTGCTCCGCAACCTGGCGGCAGGCAAACGCATGGCGATGCGCAGGATCAAACAGGCCGCAGCCGACCTCGGCAAGAATCAGGCAACGCCCACAATCGCCATGACCGCAGGCTCGACACTCGCCCGGCAGCATCGCGAGCCGCCGATCGTCCTGTTCACCTGAACCCGCCGCGCCATCGCACGGCTCCTTCACCACAACCATCACCAAACTTGCCAAGGGCCGCCATCGCGCGGCCCTTGGCGCATCTGAAAGACACACAATGCGCAAGTTCACCTATATCGATACCGAATCTGCCTGGGACGAGCATCTTCACGCCTGTGCCGTTCGCATTGATCCTTCGGACAGAAGCTATCGTGTCGGATGCAAACGGATCTTCGCTGCAGCGGCAATGGACGTGACCGTGGGTTCCGAGGGGGCCATTACTTGCGAGCACATCGCTAGCTGGTCCGCACACGATCACGACGACGAGCAGGCTGTCATCACCAAACTCTTCCATCACCTTTATGCCCGCGATGACCGCAACGTCGTGGGTTTCGGCAGTCTGGCCAATGATGTGCAGATCTTGCAGATGGCCGCGATCGAATACTCGCTGGTTTTGCCGTCGCATTTTCTGGCTAGGCGAAAGCCTGGCGCCACTCCAACTGCGCCCGGCAGCCACTTCGATCTCGGTCTGGGCCTCAAGGGCCCCGGCAAGTCGTGGCCGCATCTCACTGAGGTGCTTGCGAGAATTGGCATCCCAATCTTTCTTTATGAGGACAAGAAGTTTGTCCCATACCCGGCGGATGCTCAGGGGTGGAATGATATCATCGCGCATGTCGAACTGGACTGCGCCTTGCTGGCAATCGCCCATCTGGCTTGGCTACGCACACAGCGGCAAGAGGGTCTCGATTGCTGGACCGCGGCGCTTGCCATTCTTGACTGGACGCGGCGGCATGGTCGGATGACCGCCACAATGGAGGCAAGGCTCGTCAGCGCAATTGCTGAGCTGTCGCATATGCTGACAGCGGAGCTAGCATTGGCAGCCTAGCGAGTTGTGCAAGGCATCAGTCCGATCAGCTTCGCGTTGCGCATAATGTTCACTTTATGTTCTAACTGCACCCCATGCGAATCGATGCGCCTCAGATCACCCGGCAGGATGTCGGGCAGACCGCCTTGCGCACGCTCGAGGACGCGGTAGCGCAGGCGCAGGCGGGCGAGGTCGAGCGGACATGGGGTCAGCGGCTTGCGCTGAAATGGCTGATGCACGCAGGGATTGCGCAAACTTGGCAATGCGCGACATTCTGGGAGGCGTTGGTCGATGGCAATAGCTGGGCGTGCACGGTGGCCAGCGGTCAGGACCACCGGATCAACACGCTGCTGGGGATGCTCGACAGTTGGTATCGCCAGATGCGGATGGAACCGCCCAGCCTGAAACTGCGCCAGCGCTGGGCCCGTCGCTATGCCGCCGACATTGACATGGGGTCAGGCACATCACAGCTTCCTTGTATGTGCAACCGCTACCAGCCTGGAGAACGCAAGCGGATCGAGGATCACTTCAGCGCAAAGGTGCTGCGGGCGTATAACGAGGGGCCGGCAACGGTTCACCCGAAGGAGCCCGGCTGGGTGGTGCGGCAGCGCGATGGGCAAATGGTGCTCGAACAAATGACCTGGGGTTTCCCGGTGGTCCTGCGCGGGAAGCAGGGGCAGCCGCTCAAGCCCAAGCCCGTCAATAATGCACGGTTCGACAAGCTGGGTGCATTCTGGAAGCGCTGGTCAGCATTGCCCGAGCACCGCTGCCTGATCCCCACCTTGCGCTATGCCGAAGCCGTAGGCACACCGGGCCGCATGACCGAGACCTGGCTGTCGGTGCGCGGGGAACCGATCTTTGCCTGGGCCGGGCTCTGGCGAACCTCGGACGAGTGGGGCGATTGCTATACAGGCGTGATGATCGAAAACGCTCCCGAGCTCGAGCACATCCATGATCGCTCGCCGGTCATCCTGCGCGCGGATCAATGGCAGACCTGGCTCACCGCACCGCTTGCCGAGCTCTACGCGTTCGACAAGCCGTATCCGGCCGAAGCCATGACAGTCGAGGCCACCGCGCATCTGTGGGCGCGGTCCAGGGACAAGGAATAACTGCATGCGTGCGAAACCCGATCCGGTAAAGCCCGGGCAGCGCAGCGTCTGGGATTTTCCGCGCCCTGCGGTTGCCGAGCCCTGCGATGCGCACATCCGCATCGAGCATCGCGGCGTCATCGTTGCCGAGACCC
>NZ_LSIS01000306.1:0-1524 GCF_001556365.1 Blastomonas sp. CCH1-A6
CGGCTCCACCCCGCCGGCATCGAGCCGGCTGATATCGAGCAGCGCACGGATCAACCCATCGGCCGCGCCGATCGCGCTGTCGATCCGCTGGGCGAGCTGCTGCGTGCCCGGCTCGGCATCACGGGTCAGCGCGGCGGTGAACAGCCGCGCGGCGTGGAGCGGCTGAAGCAGGTCGTGGCTCGCGGCGGCGAGGAAGCGCGTCTTGTCTCGCGTCGCCTGGGCGAGCTGGCGGTTGGCGCTGCTCAGTTCCTGCGTGCGGTCGGCGACACGCTGCTCCAGCTCGGCCAGGGTGCGTTCGAGCTCGTCGCGCATCTGCGCTTCGGCGGTGATGTCGGTGAAGCTGGTGACATAGCCGCCACCCGGCATCGGCCCGCCCACGGTCTTGATGACGCGCCCGTCCTTGCGCTGCCGCTCGAAGCTGTGCGGCTGGCCGCGGCGCATGTGCATCAGCCGTTTGGCGACATGATGCTCGATATCCTCGGAGCCGAAATCGCCGAGCCGGGCATTGTAGCGGATCAGGTCCGCGATCGGCGTGCCCACGCGCACCAGGCCGGGCGGATAGCCGAATATGTCGAGATACTGGCTGTTCCACGCGACCAGGTTCATCTCGGCATCGACTACGCTGATCCCCGCATCGACATTCTCGAACGTGGCGGCGAGCAGTTCGCGCGAGAAGCGCAGCGACTGGCCGCGCTCGCCGAGCAGGCGCGTCACATCGGCAAGGCTCATCTGGCTGCCCGCCAGCGCCGAGGCGACCAGCGCGCGCGCCGACGATGCGCCGACGACGCGCGCGATCAGATCCCGCGCGCGCTGCGCGGCGGCGCGGGTGATCGGCACGCCGGGTGCGGCATCGGGAAATTCGGAGCTCGCCCGCTCGGTGCCGACAAAGCTGGCGGTCAGCCGCGCGAGATCGTCGAGATCGCTGATCTTCTGCGCGCCGCGCAGCTGCCACAGCAGCGGGCGTCCCTGCACCTTGCGCGCCGCGACCAGGCTATAGGCGACAAGATTGCACCCCAGGCTCCACGCCACGCCATGCACGAGCGGCGAGGCATTGCCGATGCCGAACAGCCGCATCGGGTCGGCGAATGTCCCTTCCAGCACCGCCAGCCAGCCATCGGGCAGGATCGGCGGCAGCGCCAGCGTGTAGAGCCACAGCGCAAAGCCAATCGACAGGCTTACCCGCGCCGCCAGCGCATCGCGCCCGCCGCCCTGCGTCGCGAGGATCAGGTGCGGGGTGAATTGCGCCATCGCGGCGAAGGCAACCAGCCCGATCGAGGCCAGGGTGTTTTCCGCCGGGATCAGCAGCGCCCAGGCGAGCGAGGCGGCGACGATGCCGAGGATCGAGGCGCGCCGCACGCGCAGCATCCGCCGCCCGAACGCGCCTTCCGCCGCATCCGACCGGTCGCGCTGCAGCAGCGCGGGGAAGATCAGGTCGTTCGAGACCATGGTGGCAAGCGCGGTGGAATCGACGATCACCATCGATGCCGCCGCGCTGATCCCGCCGATCAGCGCGAGCACGAGCAC
>NZ_LSIS01000307.1:0-10664 GCF_001556365.1 Blastomonas sp. CCH1-A6
GGCGGGCGTGCCGCTCGCCTTCGGCTCGGACACGCCGGTGGAATCGCCCGATCCCTTTGCCGGGCTGGCTGCCGCAATCACCCGCGAAGGCGCCGACGGCCAGCCTTTTGGGGGCTGGCAGCCCCAGGAGCGGCTTGGCAGGACGGAAGCGATCGACGCATTCACGCGCGGCGCAGCCTATGCCGGGTTCGCCGAAGACCGGTTCGGCACGCTGATGCCCGGCATGCGTGCGGATTTCATCCTGCTCGATGTCGATCCGCTGCTCAGCACGCCCGGTGAATTGCGCAGCGCCAAGGTCGTGGAAACCTGGGTTGGTGGCGTTCGTCGCTATCAGCGCGATAACGACCGTTAGGTGTCAAATTTGCGATAGGTTAACCATGGCGAAACTATTCGTTGCCCGGTTGCAACAGCCTGCCACAAAAGCCTTTTTGCCCCGTATTTGGGCCGAAAACCGGCTTGCACGCATGGAACTTTCGGCTTAGTGGGGCATTGAGCGCCGGGAAGAGCTCGTAAAACACTCTTTTCGCAACGGGTTGCAATGTCTTGATTTCAATAGATTAAGACGCAATTTTGAATACGTGACGGAGGCTATAATGAAGAATCGTTTTGCTGTGGCAGCTCTTGCCGCACTCGCCGTCGCCGCAACGCCTGTGCTGGCCCAGACCAGCGTCGCACGCGTTTCGGCTGCTTCGGGTGACGAGAGCGAAGCCGAAGGCAGCACCGGCATCATCATCGGTGTCGTGGCTGCTGCTGCCGTGATCGGCGGTATCGTGATCGCTGCTGACCAGGACAGCGACACCCCGACCAGCCCCTGATTTCGATCAGGAGCCGTCGGGCCGCTCTGGTCCGATCAGTTCAGGAAAACGGGGTCTTCGGGCCCCGTTTTTTTGTGCCTGAAGCGCGCGTCGTGCGCTGCCAGCGATAAGCTGCAGAACAACATAAAAGGCGCTTGACCAAGGTCTTGCCCCTCCCGCTCCGACGCTTACGAAAAAAATTCGCTTCACTGCATTTTTTCGGTGGAACCTAACAGGGGCCGGAGGGTTTTTGCTTCAGGACGGCAGACCAAGCCCCCCCTCCAATGCCGTCCTAAAAAACATGAGCCCGGGCGCGCGATCCTCCCCCCTTCTCATCGCGCCCGGGCTTATATTTTGCCCCTCGCACCAGCACCGAACACGAAGCCTTGCGTCGCTTCGCCAAAATGCGCAGAACAGGCGCATTCGGGTCGCACCGCAACACCTTGCTCGCGCGAACGCGCGCAGCCGGGTGCCGTGAGGGTTTCCGATGCGATCCCAACCGCCATTTCGCGCCAGATCGCTGAAGATCGGGTCCTGGATCCGGCTTGGCTGGGCCTTTGTTCCGGCGACGGCATTGCTCGCTGTTGCAGGCCCTGCGCAGAGCCAGTCCGCCAAGTCGGACATGGCAGCGAGCCAGGCTGCCAAGAGCGCGGCCGATGCGCCCGACACCGATCCGCTCATGGCCGAGATCGAACGCTTTCGCGCGATCGACGCCGAGGCCTTTGCAGCCAAGGATTATGCGCGTGCCGCCGAGGCCTCCGCCAGGGTTTTGGCGCTGGCCGAGCCGCTGGGCGATGACAGTTTCGTCCTGGCGCGCGCGCTGAACGACCATGCGCTAAACCTGATGTTTGCCGGCAAGCCAGTCGATGCCGAACCTATCATGCGCCGGGCGCTGACGCTTTACGCCGGGCAGCTCGGCGCCGACCATCCCGAAACGCTGAAGGCTGAGGCCAATCTGGGCGCGGTGCTGTTCAATGCAGGCCAGATCGAGCAGGCCGCCACCGCCTATCGTACAGCCCTTGACGGCTTCCGCGGCAAGCTGGGGATCGACGACCCGACGACCCGCGATGCGGCCGCCAATCTCGTCGACATGCTCTACCGGCTGGCGCGCCGGGACCAAGCCATTCCTGTCCAGGCCGAGCTGCTCGACAGCCTGAAACGCAATCCCGGCCCGGATCACCCCGATACCTTGCTGCAGCAAAAGGTGCTGGCCACTCTCCAGATCGAGATGGGCCGGTATGAGCCGGCGCGAGGCCTGTTGCGCGATGCCTTGCCGCGTGTCGAGACGGCCCTGGGCAAGACCCATCCGCTGGCGACCGAAATTCTGGCCATGCTCTCGGTCACCTACGAACGCGTCGGCGATTATGCAGGGGCGGAACCCCTGGCCCGCGAGGCACTGTCGCGCGCGCGCGAAGCTGCAGGACAGGACAGCCCCTCGACATTTCTCGCCAATGTCGCCCTGGGCAATATCCGCATCGCGCTGGCGCGTTTCGCAGAGGCCGAAGCCGATCTGAAGCCTGCCTATCAGGCATCGCTGACCAACCCGGGGGAAGCGAGCGAACTCAGCCTGGCGCTCGCGCGTTCGCTGGCCACGGTCTATCTCAATACCGGACAGTTCCGCGAGGGCACCGCCATCATGGAACGCGCGACCGAAGTGGTGAAACGCCATTATCCGCCGACCAACAGCTTTGCCCATGTCATTCCGGGCACCCTGGTCTCGCTGCTGCTGGCATCCGGGAGGTACAGCGAGGCAGAACCGATCAGCGC
Organism: Blastomonas sp. CCH1-A6; assembly: GCF_001556365.1. Lineage (NCBI taxonomy): Bacteria > Pseudomonadati > Pseudomonadota > Alphaproteobacteria > Sphingomonadales > Blastomonadaceae > Blastomonas > Blastomonas sp. CCH1-A6. Next base: position 2,562 of record NZ_LSIS01000307.1, read on the forward strand.
GGCCTTGCTTGCCGACATCCGCAAGGTGCGCGGCGTCGACAATCGCGATGCGATCAACGTCGCTGCCAATCACGCGCTGCTCCTCACCAACATGGGCCGCTATGCCGAGGCCGAAGCGCTGACCGAGGAAATCTATCCGCATCAGCTCGCGCAACTGGGCCGCGATCATTCCGAGACGCTGTCCAACCGCAACAACCTGGCGCTGATCCAGATCTATCGCGGGCAGTATACCGAAGCGGAAGCGCTGCTGCTCGAGACCCAGGCGCTCGCGCTCGAACGCTATGGGCGCCAGCACCCGATCTGGCAGGGAACGGCCGTCAATCTCGCGCTGGTGCTGGTGCAGCAACGGCGTTACGCCGAGGCCGAAGCGGTCTATCAGGCAAGCCTCGATGCGCTGACCAAGGCTTTGGGGCCCGACCACGTCTCGGTGCTGCAGACCCGCGCCAACATCGCCGACATGAGGCTTCAGCGCGGCGATTTCGCCAGCGCTGCGGACATTCTGGCTTCGGTGCTGGAACGGGGCGCCGCGCAATCGGCGCAGCAGAGCCAGTTGCTCATCCTCGCCCGGACCAATCTGGGCATAGCGCAGCTGCTGCTTGATCGCCCGAAAGAAGCCGAAGCCAATCTGCGCCAGGTCGTGGACCTTCCGTTCGAAACCCTGCCCCGCGATCACCCGCTGCGCTTTGCCGCGCAGTCGCGGCTGGCGCTGGTCTATGCCCAGCGCGACGATTATGCGGCCGCAGATGCGATCTATACCGATCTGTCGCAAAGCCAGATCGCGGCCTTCGGCCTTTCCCATCCCAACAGCCTCGACACGCTTTCGATCCTGACCCGCGCCCGGATTGCCAACAGCGCTGCCGGCACCGATCGTCTGACCCCCGCCCGGATGCTGCTCCAGGGACTCGCCGAGCGCATCGGTGCCGCCGACAATGGCCTGGGCGGAGAAGCGCAGAGCACGCGCGACCGCGCCAATCTGGCCGACTATTACAGCCGGGCGGTCGATGCGATGTGGCTCGCCCGCAGCCAGGACCTTGCGACGATCCGCGGCGAGGCCTTTGCCGCGCTGCAAGGCGCCATTGCGGGCGGCGCCAATGACGCCATCGCGCGCATGGCTGCGCGCGGCTTGGCCGATAGCATCGATCCCGCGCTGGGCGATCTGGTGCGCGAACGCGAGATGCTGGCCAGCGGCTGGACCGAGAATGCCCGTAAATATAACGAGGCGCTGGCCAGTACCGCACCGGGCGCGGCAGAATTGCGCACCAACCTGCTGGCAGGCCGCAAGTTCATGGTCGATCGCATCGCCGCGATCGATCAGACCCTTCGCCAGCAGTTTCCGCAATATTTCGCGCTGGTGCGGCCCGAGCCGCTGTCCGAAACCCAGGCCGAGCAGCTGCTGGGCACCGATGAGGCGGCGCTGCTCATCGTGCCCAGCGACAAGGGAACGCATATCTTTGCGGTCAGCGCGGCGGGCACGGTCTGGCACAAGGCGGATGCGGACAGCGCCGAGATCGCTGCCAAGGTTCGCCGGCTGCTATGGGATGTCGGCGCGAACGTGAACGTCGATGCGGTCGAGGATGCGCAATGGTCGAACGAGGGTGACGGCGCCTATCCCTTCGATCGGGGCACCGCCTTTGCGCTCTATGAGGCGCTCATCGCCCCGGTGGCGGAGACGATCAGGGGCAAGCGCCACCTGTTCATTGCCGCAGGTGGTCCGCTCTCGTCGCTGCCCTTCGGCATGCTGGTCACCGAAAAGCCCGAAGGCGCGGACGGTGACCCCGCCAATCTGCGCGCAACCCGATGGTTTGCCGATGCGCATGCGCTGATCCAGATACCGTCGCTGCAATCGCTCAAGTTCCTGCGCGACAAGCGCGCGACGGCCGCGACAAACCGGGCGGCCACGCGCCAGCCGTTCATGGGCTTTGGCGATCCGGCACTCGACGGCCAGGCGGTACAGCGCGGCAGCGCGGGACGCGGTGCGTTCGTCAAGGGCCAGGGCCGCGATCCCCGCCGGGCGCGGCCACAGGGTCTCGCCGCCGCGCAGGCGTTCCTGCCGGGCACCACCCGCTCGGGAGGCGGCATTGCCAATATCGCAGCACTCAAGTCGATGGCGCGGCTGCCGGGCACGGCGCAGGAGCTGGCGGCTATGCGCACCGCATTGGGGGCAGAGCCCGCCAGCGTGATCACCGGACAGCAGGCGACTGAAACCAATGTCCGCAAGGCAAAGTTGTCCGACGCCCGCATCGTGGCGCTGGCGACGCATGGGCTGATGGCCGGCGAGATCCAGGGCGCGGCCGAACCCGGGCTGGTGTTCACCCCGCCCGATGCCGCCAGCGAAGTCGATGACGGGCTGCTGACGGCCTCCGAGGTCGCGGGGCTGAAGCTCGATGCCGATTGGGTTATCCTCTCGGCCTGCAACACGGCGGCGGGTGACGGATCGGAAGGCGCGCCCGGCCTGTCGGGGCTGGCGCGCGCGTTCTTCTATGCGGGGGCGCGCAACCTGCTCGCTTCGCACTGGCCGGTGCGCGACGATGTGGCCGCGAAGATGACGGTGCGCACGATCGAGATCGCGCGCGACAACCCTGCCCTCTCCCGCGCGGAAGCCTTTGCCCTGGCGATGCGCGAGATCCGCAACGACGCCAGTCAGGATTCGGACAGCGACACGCTCGCCCATCCCAATGCCTGGGCGCCCTTTACCTTGATAGGCGACGGGGCGCGCTAGACGCAGGCGCGCGTGCGGGCTAGTCGGTAGGGCATGACCGCAACCCCTGCCTGGCCGCCGCGCTCTGCCCCGCGCCTGTTCACCGATCAGCCGCTTGCCACGGGCGGAGCGCTGCGCATCGAAGGCAATCAGGCGCATTATCTGCTCAACGTCATGCGCCTGCCCGAAGGCGCGGCGGTCAAGCTGTTCGACGATGTCAGCGGCGAATATCTCGGCCGGGTAAGCGCGCGCGGCAAGCGCGACCTGATGATTGACATCGAGGGCCAGACCCGCCCGCGCGAGGCGGCGCCCGATTTCTGGCTGTGCGCCGCGCCGATCAAGAAGCCGCGCTTCGACTTTCTCGCGGAAAAGGCCTGCGAGCTGGGTGTCGCGCGCTTCGTGCCAGTGCTGACCGAGCGCGCGGTGGTCGACAAAGTCAAGGACGACCGGCTGCGCGGCACGATGATCGAGGCGGCCGAACAATGCGAGCGTACCGCGCTGCCCGAGATCGCCCCCCTTACCCGGCTCGATGCGCTGCTCAAGGGTTGGCCCGAGGGACGGCACCTGTTCTTTGCCGACGAACGGCTGCACGATGGCAGCGGTGCATCGCTGGGTGCAGCGCTGGCCGCACACCGGGGGCCAGCGGCAGTGCTGATCGGCCCGGAGGGCGGCTTTACCGATGCCGAGAATGCGGCGATCCGCAACCATCCCGCCGCCGTGCCGGTGTCGCTCGGCCCGCGCATCCTGCGCGCCGAAACGGCGGCGATTACCGCCACAGCCGTCTGGATGGCGGCGAATGGCGATTGGGGCACTTGATTGCCTGCGCTTTGACACCATTACACATTTTAAAGCTGGCATGGGTTGCAAGGCGCAACTAAAGCACCGGCGACACGATATTCAGGGGTTCAGGGCGCAGATGAGTACACGTTCCACGACGGATCAGGACGATCCGATCATCACCTCGATCGCGCAGCTTGCAGAACCGATGGCCGCAGGTGAAAAGCCCAAGGAGCGCTGGCGCATCGGCACCGAGCACGAAAAATTCGTCTTCTGCCGCAACGATTTCCACGCGCCCAGCTATGACGAGCCCGGCGGCATCCGTGACCTGCTGATGGCACTGACCGAATTCGGCTGGGAGCCGATCGAGGAGCGCACCCCCGATGGCGGCAGCAACGTCATCGCGATGCGCGGCCCCGACGGCACGGTGAGCCTCGAGCCTGCCGGTCAGCTCGAACTGTCGGGCGCGCCGCTCGAGAACCTGCACGAAACCTGCGCCGAGACCGGCCGTCATCTCGCCCAGGTCAAGGCGATCGGCGACAAGACCGGCAAGGGCTTTCTGGGCCTGGGCATGTGGCCCGACAAGACCCGCGCCGAGCTGCCGATCATGCCCAAGGGCCGCTATGGCATCATGCTGAACCATATGCCGCGCGTCGGCTCGATGGGCCTCGACATGATGCTGCGCACCTGCACGATCCAGGTGAACCTCGATTATTCGAGCGAAGCCGATATGGCGAAGAAGTTCCGCGTCGGTCTGGCGCTGCAGCCGCTCGCAACCGCGCTATTCGCCAACTCGCCGTTCACCGAAGGCAAGCCCAACGGCATGCTGTCCTACCGCAGCCATATCTGGTCGGACACCGACCCCGCGCGCACCGGCATGCTGCCGTTCGTGTTCGAGGACGGGTTCGGATACGAGCGCTATGTCGAATACATGCTCGACGTGCCGATGTATTTCGTGTTCCGCGACGGGCTGTATATCGATGCGGCGGGGCAGAGCTTCCGCGATTTCCTCGAGGGCAAGCTGCCCGCCCTGCCCGGCGAGCGCCCGACGCTGAGCGACTGGAACGACCATCTGTCGACCGCCTTTCCCGAAGTGCGTCTGAAGAGCTTCCTCGAGATGCGCGGCGCCGATGGCGGCCCCTGGAGCCGCATCTGCGCGCTTCCCGCGCTCTGGGTCGGTCTGCTCTACGACCAAGGCGCGCTCGATGCAGCTTGGGATCTGATCAAGGGCTGGAGCATCGAAGAGCGCCAGGCGCTGCGCGATTCGGTGCCGAAGCTGGGTCTCGACGCGCCGATCGCGGGCGGGCGCAAGTTGCGCGACATTGCAGCGGAGGTGCTAGACATCGCCTCGTCCGGCCTGGCATCGCGCGCGCGGCTCAACAGCAGCGGCGACAACGAGACCGGCTTTCTCGAACCGCTGCGCGACGTCGTCGCGCGCGGCAAGACCCCGGCGGAAGACCTGCTCGCGCTCTATCACGGCGAATGGGGCGGCGACATCAGCAGGGTCTATGGCGCAATGCAGTTCTGACACCCATCTCTCTCCCTTGAAGGGAGAGGGTTCTGCAATCTTCACTCATTCCCCGTCACCCCCGCTAAGGCGGGGGTCCAGCTTCTGCGTGGGGCGGTTGAAGGAAGCGGGATTCCCGGGTTCGCGGGAATGACGAGAATGGATCAAGCCCGCGCCATCTGCCCCGCACCGCCCGGCAGCCGCGCCATCAGCAGCAGGTACCAGCCGAGCAGCACCGTATTGGGGATCGCGTTGCGCCAGAAACCGGTGGCGACCGAAAGCGAACTGTCGACCACGAACCACAGCAGCACCGACCAGGTCACCATCCGCCACAGCTTCTGCGCCTGCGGGGCCGACAGGTCGGGTGTGATCCGCGCCACCGCCAGCAGCGTCGCACCCCAGCCGAGCGACACCGCGCCCATCAGCGCGATGCTGAACCGATGCAGCGAATCATAAGCGATCGGGGTTTCCGCTCCCAGCACCTCGAGCAGCAGCGTCATCGCCCCGTCGGTCGCAGCAAAAGCGCCCGAGATGAGCAGCAGCCCGAAGGCGATCACCCCGCCGCACCAGAGGCTCATCTGCGTTGTCCAGTTCGTCATGCTATTCTCTCCCGGTTCGTCCAATGCCCCGATGATGAACGAGGCGCGGACGGCAAACAATTACGTCTCAGGTCATCACGCTGCATCTTCTGCCATCGGAGCGCGTTAGAACGGCCTATGCGAATCCCCAATATCCTGAGCTGGGTGCGGCAGAGCCTGGTGCTCGCGCTGATCGCCTGCGCGCTGCTCGTCGGCTGGCTGCTGCTCAAGCCGGGGCGCGAGGACCTGCCCTGGACGCCGCTCAGCCTCACCGACCCGATCGGCATGGCGACGCGCGGCAAGATCGTCGATCTGACCGGCCAGCGCGACCAGTGCCTGGCGCTGCTCGAAAGCTCGGGGCTGGAATTCACCCCGCGCGAACCGTTCGGCGCAGACCAGTGCCGGGTCGAGGATGCGGTGCGCGCGAAGGCCGGGCAGACGCTGCTTCCGCTCGCCCCGGCATCGGTCTCCCCCTCCTGCCCGATGGCGGTCGGGCTGCTGCTCTGGCAGGCGCAGGTGGTGCAGCCTGAGGCGCAGGCGATCCTGGGCAGCAAGGTCACCAATATCGAGACGTTCGGCAGCTATTCGTGCCGCCGCATGTATGCGCGCGACGACGGGCCCTGGAGCGAGCATGCCACTGCCGATGCGCTCGACGTCAGCGGCTTCGTGCTGGCCGACGGGCGGCGGATATCGGTGCTGAAGGACTGGAACGGCGATGGCGATAATGCGCGCTTCCTGCGCGCGGTGCGCGATGGTGCGTGCGACCTGTTCGCGACCACGCTTTCGCCCGATTATAACGCCGCGCATGCCGACCATCTGCATCTCGACCTTGCGAACCGCGGCACGATGAGCTGGCGCGCCTGCCGCTGATCACTCGCGCCCGGCGCGGATCGCCGCTCCAGCAGCGATCGGACAGATGACGGTGAGCAGCAGGCTGGCGGCGGCAAGCAGCAGCAGCCCGTTCTGGCTGCCCGGCGTGAGGCTGCCCGCGCCGAAGATCAGCAGCGGCACCGCGAGCGGCAGGAGCAGCAGCCCGCCCAGCGCCGCGCCGTGACGCAAGCCAGCGGTGAGCGCGGCGATCATCACGCCGAGGGCCGCGAGCGCTGGCGTTGCGCAGGCCAGGCCGATCTCGACGATGATGAGCTGCTCCGCGCTCTGTCCCAGCAGCCCGGCGGAAATGATCGCGGCGAGCATCAGCGGCGGGCCGAAGCTCAGCCAGTGACCGATGGTCTTGGCGAGCGCGATCAGCTCTTCTGACAGGCCACGCACGACATATTGGTCGATCATCCCCTGGTCGACATCGGCCTGGACCAGCCGGTCGATCGGCAGGATGCTGGCAAGCAGTGCCGCGACCCAGATCACCCCGCCGCCGGTGCGCCCGAGCAGCTGCGCATCGGGGCCGACCGCGAAGGGATAGATGGTCGCCACCGCCAGGAAGAAGATGATCGGCATCACGAACCCGGCGCTGCCCCGCGCGCCGCCGCCCAGGCCGAAGGCGAGCATGAGTTCGCGGCGGATGAGCGTGCCGAGCGCGCCGATCATGCGGGCTCTTCCGGGGCCGCAACAGGCACGAAATCGGCGAGCGGCAGCGTCTGTGCGTCATCGAGCGGCAGCGGCTGGTGCGAGGCGGCGAGCACGATGCCGCCCCCTGCCCGGTGCCGCGCCATCAGATCGCCCAGCCGCGCGATCGAGGCGGTGTCGAGGCCATTGGCGGGCTCGTCGAGCAGCCAGATGCCCGCACGCGACAGGCTGATCCGCGCGAGCAGCGCGCGCTTGCGCTGCCCGGTCGAAAGGAAGCGCACCGGCACATCGGCGAGATGCGCGAGATCGACCGCCGCCAGCGCTTCCGAAATATCGGCATCGGCGCTGCCATCGAGCCGCGCCCAATGACCGAGCGCGCGCGCGAGCGGCTGGCCAGCATCGAGCGCGACCTTCTCGTCGGCAAGCGCCATGCGCCCGCTGGACGTCACCGCTCCGGCATAAGCCGGAAGCAATCCGGCTATGACGCGGATCAGGCTCGATTTGCCGAGGCCATTGGGACCGGTGACATGGCAAGCCTCCCCCGCCCCCAGCTTCAGCGAAACGCCGCGAAACAGGATGCGCCCGCCGCGCAGACAGGCAAGGCCGACGCATTCCAGCGCGGCGCTGCTTTCAAAGCCCTTGGATATTGCAGCATCTTGCGCCATCTGCCCCCGGATGGCGCATTTGCCGCCCGCTGCCAAGAGGAGACGATGATGGTCCGCAAACTGGACGATGCCGAACGCGCCGAAGCCCTGGCCAGCCTGCCCGAATGGACCCACGAACCGACCCGCGACGGCATCACCCGCCGCTTCAGGTTCGACGATTTCGCGCGCGCCTTCGGCTTCATGACCAGCGTCGCGATCCTTGCCGAAAAGGCGGATCATCATCCCGAATGGTCGAACGTCTACAACCGGGTCGACATATTGCTGACCACGCACGATGCCGATGGCCTGTCGCAGCGCGATATCGACCTTGCCCGGGCGATCGACGCGCTCGTCTGAACCTGTCTCTTATACACATCT
>NZ_LSIS01000308.1:0-3580 GCF_001556365.1 Blastomonas sp. CCH1-A6
CCCGGTAAAGTCGCGCTCTGCCGTCAGCAGACCGGCAGGCTTGTGGAAGCGCCACAATTTGGCGGGTGCGGGTTCCTTGACCGGCTTGCCGTCGACGGTGATGCCGTTGAGGCTGGTCAGCACCGTGGCGGGCGTGGTGATGGCGACACCATCGCGCGCGACGCGACCGCCCTCGATCATCCGCTCGATCTCGCGGCGCGAGGCGATGCCAGCGCGCGCGAGAAGCTTGGCGATACGCTGGCCTTCGCCGAGCGTGGAGGTGCGGGCCTTGGGTTGTGCGGCGCGCGGCGACGGGCTGTCGTCGAGCGGATCGAATTTCGGTTTCCGGGGGGGCATGCGCGCTGCTATAACGTCGAAGCTGGCGCGCGGGAACGCAAGAATTGCACCCGGCGTATTTGCCTTTCCCGCCGCCCGCCCGTTCAGAAAGTTCCTCCATGCTGTTTTCGCGGTTTACCCGGTCGATCGAAACCATCCTGATCGTCGAGGACGAGCCGCTGGTCGCGTTCGACAACGAGCTGCGCGTGGTCGATGCGGGCTATCGCGTGGTCGCGACCGTCGATACCGAGGCCGAGGCGATCGCAGTGCTGGAGCGCGAGCCGATCCATCTGGTGCTCGCGGACGTCAACCTGTCGCGCGGTGGCAGCGGGGTCGAAGTCGCCCGCGTGGCGAGTGAGCGCGACATCCCGGTGCTGTTCGCGACCGGCACGTGCCCCGGCCATGCGAAACAATATGCGATCGGCTGTCTGATCAAGCCTTACAGCGCTGCCGAGCTGGTCAAGGCGATCCACGCGGTCGACCTGCTGATCCGCGGCCAGACGCCCAAGGCCATGCCCAAGCCGCTCAACCTCTATTCGGCGGCGTAACCCCGCGCCGACATCCGTCGAACCTCGCGGCCATGGAGCGCAATCGTTGCGCGCGAGGACATGCAAATGCTGAAAATCTGGATTCCGATGGCTGCGCTGGCCGCATTGACCGCCTTCGTGCTGGTCGAAGGCCGTGCCGACACGTCGCAGGCGGCCACCCGTCCGCAGAACAGCGCCGCGCCCGCCGCGTTGGCGCAGACCGCCGCCGGCCCCGTCGTGGCCGAACTGTTCACCAGCCAGGGCTGTTCGTCCTGTCCGCCCGCCGATGCGGTGGCGGCCAGGCTGGCGCGCGATCCCGGCGTGCTGGTGATCAGCCGCCCGGTCACCTATTGGGACCGGCTTGGCTGGAAGGACAGCCTGGGCCGCGAGGAAAACACCCGGCTCCAGCGCCAATATGGCGACAGGGCCTTTGCCGGCGCGAATATCTATACCCCGCAGCTGGTGGTCGACGGCCGGGCCCAGGCGGTCGGATCGCAGGAAGCCAAGGTCCGCAGCCTTCTCGCCACCGCAGCGGCTGCGCGGTGGAAAGCGGGATTGAGCGTCCGCATCGCCGCCGATGGGACCGGCAGGCAGGTGCTGATCGATGGGCCCAAGGATCAACAGGCCGAACTGGTGCTTGTCGCTCTCGCGTCCGGGCGCACGGTCAGCATCGGCGCGGGCGAGAATGGCGGGCGCAAGGTGCATTATACCAATGTCGTGCTGGCCGAGCGCGCTCTCGGGCGCTGGAGCGGCGGCGCGCTGCGCGTTCCGATCACCCTCGACCTGCTCCGCGTGACCGGCGCGGACCGGCACGCGGTGCTGGTCCGCAAGGGGCCAGGCGGGCCGGTGATCGGCTCGGCAGTGATCTGACCGGGCCAGCGCGCGCAAAAGCCTCTGGCGTAAATCGCTGGTGCCGCTAGTTTCCTGCCCGGGACACGGGAAGGGAAGCTGAATGACCGAACACACCGCCGGGATCGCCCCCGAGGCAACGGGCTGGCGCGCGTCGCTGCCGGTGGGCCTGCGCCCCTATACCGAGGCCGCGCCGCTCGCCGCGCTGTTCCTGGGCATCTCCTCGGGCTTTCCCTTTGCGATGATCGCGGCGACGCTCTCCACCCGGCTGGCGCAATCGGGAATCGAGAAATCGACCGTCACCGCCTTTGCGCTCACCTTTCTGGCCTATAACTTCAAATGGCTCTGGGCCCCGATCATCGATGCGGTGAAGCTGCCGCTGCTCGGACGGCTGGGCCAGCGTGTCTCATGGCTGATCCTTTGCGCGGTGCTGGTGATGGTCGCGATCATGAATCTGGGGCTCGCCGATCCGGAGGCGGACATTGCCAGCGTGGCGGTCGCCGCGATCCTGGTCGGGGTCGCGGGTGCGACCTTCGACATCGTGATCGACGCCTATCGCATCGAGCTGCTCGAACCGCACCAGCTTGGCGTCGGATCGGGCATGAGCCAGTATGGCTGGCGCATCGGCGCGGCGCTCGCCGGATCGGTGGCGTTGATCGTCGCGGCGCGCAGCGATTGGACCACGGCCTATATCGCGGTCTCGTTCTTCGGACTGTTCGCGGTGATCACCGGCCTCGTCATGGGCGAGCCCGCGCGGCGGCAGGAGCCCAAGCCGCTCAAGGGGCCGGTCGCTGCCGCGATCGCCTATGTCAGCCCGCTTGCCGAGTTCTTCAAGCGCCAGGGCGCGCTGGTCGTGCTGCTGTTCGTCCTCGTCCACAAGATCGGCGACACGCTCGCCAACCTCACGCTGCGGCTGCTGTTCGAGGATCTGGGCTTCACCAATGACGAGCTCGCCATCTATGACGTGGGCCTCGGCTTCTGGGCGCTGCTCGCGGGAATTTTCGTCGGTGGGATGCTCTATGCGCGGCTGGGCATGAAGCGTTCGGTGTTGATCAGCCTGATCCTGATGGCCGTTTCGAACCTTGCCTTTGCCGGGCTCGCCACGGTTGGCCATAGCACCTGGGCGATGGCGGGCGCGATGGGTTTCGAGAATTTCGCCAGCGGCATCGGCGGGGTGTGCGTGGTCGCCTATCTCTCGGCGCTGTGCAATCTCGAGTTCACCGCGACCCAGTTCGCGCTGCTTTCGGCGGCGGCGAGTATTACCGGGCGCTTCCTGACCGGCACGCTCGCTGGCGGGATGATCGAGTCGCTGGGTTTCACCAATTTCTATCTTGTTACGACCGTCGCTGCGCTGCCCGGCGTGCTGCTGTTCTGGTGGATGATGGCAAGCGGGCTGGTCGATCGCTCGCTCGGCACGGCGGGGACCGAGGAGAGCGGGGAGTAAAATCCGGCGCTAAACCCCTGCCGTTTGTCCCGAGCGAAGTCGAGGGACCTACGCGCTACCGTTCGGACAAGCGTCCCTCGACTTCTCGGCTTTGCCGAGAAGTTTATCCTGAGCGGCTGGCTTGCCAGCCAGTCGAAGGGCTCGGGACAAACGGATTGAGATTTGGCTGATCGCCGATCAATCCGGCTCCTGCCCGTTGGCTCTGAGCACCTCCCCCGCGAGATAGAGCGATCCCGCGATCAGCACCGGGGCTGGCTCGCGCTCCGCCAGCAGCGCCATCGCCGCGTGCACATCGGCCGCCGCTTGCACCTCGATTCCCGAGGTAAGGCATTGCTGGAAGGCATCGACATCGTGCCATTCGTGCCCCGGAACCGGCAGCGCGGTGACGCTGGCAAGGTGCGCCTCCAACGGCCCGAGCAGGGCGCCGGGCTGCTTGTTGCTCAGC
>NZ_LSIS01000309.1:0-1334 GCF_001556365.1 Blastomonas sp. CCH1-A6
GATCGTGACAGGCTTCCCCGCCGATTGTCCCCCGACACTGATCGTCCAGCACATGCCCTGCGGCATAACCCCGCTGTTCGCCGATCGGCTGGACCGGCACAGCCTGCCGCACGTCGTCGAGGCGCAGGACGGCATGCCGATCAGGCAGGGCATGGTCTGCATTGCACCGGGCGGTGCGCAGCATCTCGTCGTGGAGCACGGCCCTCCGTTGCGCTGCCGGCTGCTCGATGCGCCCCCGGTCAACGGGCATCGACCCTCGGCGGATTGCATGTTCGAATCGTTGACCCACCGGCCTGCAGGCCAGGTGGTCGCGGTCGTGCTGACCGGCATGGGCGATGATGGCGCGCAGGGGCTTTTAAAACTTCGTAACCTCGGCATGCGCACAATCGCTCAGGACGAGTCCAGCGCGCTGATCTTCGGGATGCCCAAGGTTGCAGCCGAATGCGGAGCGGCCGAACAGATCCTGCCGTTGGACAGGATCGCGGAGAGGATATTGGAGCTATGCCAATGCTGAAGACGGCTGGGAATGCCCCGATGACGATCCGCCGCAATGTGCTCCAGGGCGAGTTCGAAGTGTCGCGCGACCCCGATGTGGTGCTGACCACCGTGCTCGGGAGCTGCATCGCCTGCTGCCTGCACGATCCGGTGGCCAGGATCGGCGGCATGAACCATTTCCTGCTCGCCTCGCCGCCGAGCTCACGATCAGGCCTGGGCGACGATGCACGGCGCTATGGCCTGTATGCGATGGAACTGCTGGTCAACGAGATGATCAAGCTCGGGGCTGTCAGGGCGACCATGCGCGCGCACCTTTATGGGGGTGCCAATATGCACAGCGGGATGCGCGCGATTGGGACCGAGAACACCCGCTTTGCCGAGGAATTTCTGCGGGCGGATGGCATCGAGCTGGTGCGCTCGGACACCGGCGGGGTGCGGGCTCGGCGGCTCGATCTGCAGCCTGCAACCGGCCGGGTGCGCTGCCGGTCGGTACAGGGCGATGTCCCGCAGGCGCCCGTGGCGCGGGTGCCGGTTACCACCGGCGATGTCGAACTGTTCTGATGGGGGAGGGGGTAGGATGACCAAGGCGATACTCACCGTGGATGACAGCCCGAGCCTGAGGATGGTGTTGCGCGAGGCGCTGACCGGAGCGGGCCACAAGGTCGTGGAAGCCGAGGACGGGCTCGCTGCGCTTGAATGGCTGGAGACCCATCAGCCGAAGTTGGTCATTACCGATATCACCATGCCCCGGCTCGATGGCCTGGCGCTGATCGAGCGGCTCAGAAGCCGCGAGGCCATGCGCGATCTCCCCATCCTGGTCCTCACCACCGAAAGCGCGC
>NZ_LSIS01000310.1:0-2614 GCF_001556365.1 Blastomonas sp. CCH1-A6
GATCGCCGCCAGCCGCCAGGCGCGCATCTATGACAGCGTGATCCTGAAGACGCTGGGCGCGACGCGGCGGCAGATCTTGTCGGCGCAGGCGCTCGAATATGGTCTGCTCGCCGCGTTGCTGGCGCTGGTCGCGCTGGCGCTGGGGCTGACCGCGGCCTGGTATGTCATCACCCAGATCTTCAGCTTCAGCTGGGCACCCGACTGGCCGGTGGTGATGTTGACGCTGGCGGGGGGGGCGCTGCTGACCTTGGGGCTGGGGATTGCCGGATCGCTCCCGGTGCTGGCGGCACGGCCCGCACGCGCACTGCGTCAGCTGTGACCGGCGCGATGCGATAGTGCCAGCGCAACGGATAACGCGGATCGGGCGCGGCGCCGGTGCAGCTTGAATTGGCGCGCACCAGCCGCGAATAAAGCCGCGCGAACACAGCTGCGTACCAGCGGAACAGCGTGTCGGGCGGCGCGGTGCGGTCGCCCGCGCAGGCACGGTCGATGCTGAAGTTCCACGGGCCGGTGACGGTGAACGCGCCTGCGCCGACGAAGGTCCAGGCGTGGCGCTCGATGCTCCGCATCAGCAGCCGCGCGGCGATGGGGGCGGGGAGCCAGCGCAAGGCCAGGGCCGCAAAACGCGGGATGCGGTTGGCGATGATATAGTCTGCCGTGCCGACCGCCGCCTGTGCCGCGATGTCCTCCGCCGCCGCCGGATGCAGCATCACCAGCGCCTGGTGCAGCCGCAGTGCCTCGGCCTCGCATATCATCGCCTCGCCCGAGGGAAGCGCGTCGATCCCCGCCACCTCCAGGACCTCGCGCGCCGCCGCTGCGCCGATCGTGCCTTCCATCGCCCATGCCATTTGCAGCACGGCATTGGGGCCGATCAGCGCGCCGGCATGGGAGGGGAGGGCGCAACTACCCAGCCCTGCGCGCGAGGGAGCGTCAGCCACCTCACTCGCCCTTCGGCGCTTCGCTCAACTCTATCCGATCCCTTGCCCGCTCCTTCATCTGCGCGCGGACGGCGGCGCGGCGCTCGCTGGCGCGCGCGGCGCGGTCTGCCGCCGTTTCCCAATCGGATGCGGCCTGCTCCACGCCCACGCGCTTCTCGTCAAAATGGAAATCGACGCTCTTGGCGGTCTGCGGCCCCCAATAGCCCGCCTTGCCCAGATCATAGAAGGTTCGGCGAAAGCCTGCGCGAAGGAAGGCATAGAGGCAGCCGAGCAGATAGCGCCGCCGGAAGCCCGTGCCGCGCCAGGGATAATGGAACAGCGCCTTGCGCATATAAAAGCGGCGGTAATTGGCCATCACCCGATCGAGCAGCTCGCCGCGCTCCATCGCCGCGGGCTTCATGATCGGGGTGACGAAATTATACTTGCTGAAATCATGGACCTCGACCTTGTCCTTCAGCTCCTCGAACAGCGGCGTGAACGGCCAGGGCGTGTACATCGACCAGTTGGCGAGGTCCGGCTGCCAGTCCCAGGCCATGCGCCAGCTTTCCTCGAGCGTCTCGGCGGTCTCGTTCTCCAGCCCCACGATGAACTGCGCCTCGACGAAGATATCGGCCTCGCGCAGCAGGCGGATCGCGGTCTTGTTCTCCTCGACCTTGGTTTCCTTGTTGAACAGGTCGAGCCGCATCTGCGCCGCCGCCTCGGTGCCCAGGCTCACGTGCACGAGGCCCGCCGAGCGGTAGAAGCCCAGCAGCTCCTTGTCGCGATAGATATCGGTGACGCGGGTGTTGATGCCCCATTTTACCTTGTCGGGCAGGCCGCGATCGATCAGCTGCTGGCAGAACTCGATGAATTTCTTGCGGTTGATCGTCGGCTCCTCGTCGGCGAGGATGAAGAAGCCGACGCCGTGCTTCTCGTGCAGCTCCTGGATCTCGTCGACCACCAGCTTGGGATCGCGCACGCGGTAATCGCGCCAGAATTTCCATTGCGAGCAGAAGGAACAGGTGAACGGACAGCCGCGCGCCAGATTGGGGATGGCGACGCGCGTGCCGAGCGGGATATAGGTATATTGCTTCCAGTCGAGAATGTCCCAGTCGGGCTTGAGGCTGTCCATATCCTTGATCGTATCGGCCGCCTTGCTGGCGATGACCTGATCCCCCTCGCGCCAGGCGAGCCCGGCGATCGCAGCGCGATCCTGCGGCCAGCGGCCCTGCGCAATCGCGGTGAACAGCTCGACCGCGATATTCTCGCCCTCGCCGCGCACGATGACATCGATATGCGGCGCTTCCATCAGCACTTGGCGGTACATGAAGGTCGCATGCACCCCGCCCAGTACGCGCACCGCGTTCGGCACGGTAAGCGCGGCGATCTCCAGCACCCGCTCGGCGGCATAGATGCTGGGCGTGATCGCGGTGGTGCCGACAATATCGGGCTGCAGCGCCGCCATGCGCGCGGCGAGATCATCGTCCGACACCCCCTCGGTCATCGCGTCGATGAAATGGATGTCGTCAAACCCTGCGCGCCGCAGCGGCCCGGTCAGATACGCCACCCAGGCCGGCGGCCACGTCCCCGCAATCTCCGCCCCGCCCGAGCGATAATTGGGATGCACGAACAGGATACGCATGGGCCCCTCCGGAGACTCGGGGGTGATGCCCCGTCAGCGTCGCAGGATGGGGGAG
>NZ_LSIS01000311.1:0-20033 GCF_001556365.1 Blastomonas sp. CCH1-A6
ATCGCGGCGGCAGTCGCTCGGAGGATTAGTCGTGGCATTCAGGCTCAGGCGGCGGATGGTGATGCGCTGGCATGTCTGGCTGGGCTGGCTGGTCGGCGTGCCGCTGTTGCTGTGGAGCGCTTCGGGCCTGTTCATGGCGAGCTTCCCGATCGACACGGTGCGCGGCGAGCATCTGAAGGCTGAAGCCCCTGCCCTGCCCGGCTTTCGCCCCGTGGTGCCGATCCTGGAGGGTCGACCGGTGCAGACACTGACGCTGAGTCAGCAAGCGGGAACGCCGGTTTGGCTGGTCGATTATGCCGATGGCGGCAAGCGCCGCGCCGATGCGCGTACTGGCGCGCTGCTGCCTTCCGTAAACGCCCGCGAGGCCGCTCTGCTCGCGCGCGCAGCCTTTGCCGGGAAGGCGGAACTTCAAGGCGTGACCCGCTTTGCCGCCGAGAACGCCCCGCTCGAACTGCGCCGCCCGCGCCCGAGCTGGCA
Organism: Blastomonas sp. CCH1-A6; assembly: GCF_001556365.1. Taxonomy (NCBI): domain Bacteria; kingdom Pseudomonadati; phylum Pseudomonadota; class Alphaproteobacteria; order Sphingomonadales; family Blastomonadaceae; genus Blastomonas; species Blastomonas sp. CCH1-A6. Next base: position 478 of record NZ_LSIS01000311.1, read on the forward strand.
GGCGCGCTTTGCCGACGACACGCATATCTATATCGACGCGGAAACCGGCGCCGTATTGGTCACGCGCAGCGCCTTGTGGCGCGCATTCGACTTCATGTGGGGCCTGCACATCATGGATCTGCAGACGCGCGAAGACACCAATCACCCGATCCTGATCGGCTTTGCCGCTCTGGCCGTCATCTCGATCCTGATCGGGATATGTCTGTTACCCCTGCGGCGCGCGAAGGGGCGAAGCGCGCCGCAGGGGGTCAGACCGGGTGGGAACGGCCAGAAATGACCGATCCCGTCCGGTAAATCGCGCCCTTATTCGGGCGGAAACGGTTCGCTGCCATCATTGCGCCAGGCATAGTCGTCCTCATCGGGATCGACGCTGAACGGCGGATCGGTGACCGCGACGCCATTGTCGAAGACGCCGTCATTCGCACCCCAGTTGCCGTTGGCACGGTTGAAGCGGACATAATCGATGCGGCCGAAGCTGATGCCGCAGGTGAAGCTGTCGACGCCATCGCGGCGCGACCCGACCAGGCCTTCGACGCGCCAGCCCTGACCGTCACGCACGACATTGTCGATGCGCTCGATCCGCGATCCGAGGCCCGATTGCGCAACAGCCGCCGCGCCGCAGCGGTCACTGGCGGAGCGAACATCGTCGTTGAAGCTGCGATCATCCCCATTGCGCCGAGCGTTGTTGGTCGCTGCACTGGCTACGGCGGCAATCCCGCCCAGAATCAGAACCCCCGCAAGAATATCACCGGCATCAACACCACGGTTGCGGCCGCGCCAGCGCCGGTCACGCCAGCCGCCGCGCCACTGGCTGGCGCTTTCATCCCCGGGGTTCCATCCCAGCGCGCCGACCGGAGCTGCATCGAACGTGCCGCGCGGTGCCGGCGCGGCCATCGCCGGGGTCATGCCGGTGACCAGCATCGCGCCCGCAGCGCCCAGACCTGTCAGTGCTTTCAACATTGCATGCCTTTCTGTCGGCAAGGCCCGGGCGCAACGGCGCTGTACCTTTGTGTTCAGGTTTAGGCGGTTCAGCCTGTCGCCAGGCTGAACCGCCAGGGAGCAAGGGGTCAGACCCTTGTCTTAGCGGAAATTGCCGAGCCCGCTGAGACGCACGTCATAGACCCGGCCCCGATCCACGAAGCAGGTGAAGCGGCCACGATCGGTATTGCCGCGCCAGCGACCGCCATTTTCCACCACGATGCGGCCCTGCACGCGCAGGCCGAAGCGGGTGCGGTCGATATCGCGAATGTCGGTAACCTGGGCGAAGCGGCCGAAGCGACGTGCCTCGATCTCGGCGGCGCGCACACACTGGTTCACCGCGCGATCGCCGCGCCCGCCCCAGCCGCCACCGCCACCCCAACCGGGGCCACCGCCATGCCACTGGGCTGCCGCAGGGACCGCTGCCGAAACCATGGCAGCAGCGCCGAGCAGCGCTGCGCCGATAACACCCTTTGCCTTTGCCATCGTCCAATTCCTTCCGTCTCTTCCACCGATGCTGGCGGGATGAATACGGTTTAGCGATTCGCCGATGTGGCGAGGCTGAATTGGGATGACAGCATTCGTTCAGAATTTAAGCTAGTTAGATGAACATACTGGCGACAAGGCCCAGAGCCGCAGCAACGCCCAGTACCTCGACCACCGATCGCTTGAGCACGAGCAGATGCACCGCCGCCCAAACCGCGAGCGCCAGAGCCAGTCCATCGAAGGATCCTGAATCCGGCCAGTCGAAGCGAAGCGGTCCCAACTCGCGCTCCTCCACGCGGGTGAAGATGACGTGCAGCGCGAACCAGAGGCTCAGATTGGCGATGACGCCGACCACCGATGCGGTGATGGCGGCCAGCGCGCCTTTCAGCTGCTGGGCGTGCTGCAGCCGGTCAATCCAGGGCGCGAAGGTGAATATCCACAGGAAGCACGGCGCGAACGTCACCCAGATCGTGAGCAGCGCACCGAGCAGTCCGGCGACCAGCGGCGTGAACGGCGCGGCATCGCGATAGGCCGCGAGAAAGCCTACGAACTGCGTCACCAGGATCAGCGGCCCCGGCGTCGTCTCGGCCAGGCCCAGCCCGTCGGCCATCTCGCCCGCATTCAGCCACCCGAAGCCCTGCACCGCCTGCTGCGCCATATAGGCGAGCACCGCATAGGCCCCGCCAAAGGTGACGACCGCCAGCTGCGAGAAAAACAGGCCGATCTGCATCAGCACATGGTCGTCACCCAGCGACGCCCAGATAGCGAGCAGCGGCAGCGCCCAGATGGCGCCCCATGCAGCAATCGTGCGCAGCGTTGCGGCGATCGACGGGCGCGGCGTTGCCTCTTCGCTCTGCCCCACCGGCTTCAGCGCCAGCCAGCCCGGCCGCCAGTTCGCCGCCAACCATCCCGCGAGCCCCGCGCCCAGCACCACCAGCGGAAAGGGCAGATCGAACAGCGCCAGCGCGACAAACGCAATAGCCGCCAGCGCGCGCTTGAAGGCGGTATCGAGCGCGCGCCCCGCGATCCGGATCAGCGCCTGCACCACGACCGCGAGCACCGCAGCCTTGATCCCCAGGAACAAGGCCGCGAACCAGTCGAGCCCCGCCGCCGCGACATAGAGCATAGACAGCGCCATGATGATCGCGACGCCGGGCAGCAGGAACAGCGTTCCCGCCATCAGCCCGCCGCGCAGCCCGTGCAGCCGCCAGCCGATATAGGTCGCCAGCTGCTGCGCCTCTGGCCCTGGAAGCAAGTGGCAGAAATTCAGCGCATGCAGGAATTGCGGCTCCTCGATCCAGCGGTGCTTTTCCACCAGCTCGTCATGCATCAGCGCGATCTGCCCCGCCGGCCCGCCAAAGCTCAGCAGCCCGATCCGCGCGAAGACACGCACGCTTTCCCCAAATGTCGGATGTTCGCTCGTCATAAACCCCGCAACCGTTCCTCCGCGTCGTCGCGCGGATCATGATGAACGGCAAAGCTTGGGAGCTTAAAGCACCTGACCGGGGGTTCGCCCTGCCCCGGTGGGTGATTGGCTATCAGGTTGGAGAGAGGCATGGAAGAGGCTGCATAGCATTGGCCGAAATTGACCCAAACCCATCTCCGTTCAGCCTGAGCTTGTCGAAGGCCCCGCCATGAATTGTCCGGCTGCACATCCGTTCTCCGGCGAAATCCGGAGCCCAAAAAAAAGCATAGCTAATGGCCGCTCTGGATTCCGGCATGCTTGGGAAAACGGTCCAGCAAAGAGGCGTGCGAGAATACCCTATACCAAGCCTTGAGATTCAATCGCTGCACGGCATTTGCGGTTGTTCATGCTCGGGTATTTGCTGGCCAGGTGATCCCGATTGGCGTTCGAACATGGCAGATTTGGCATGTGAACAGTCTGATCGCACCATGCGCATGCTTGCCCTTCTCTCTCAGCATGAGCGAACGGTTGCTGGGCAGCGACAGGCTGAATTACTCCAGAATTTTCCAGCCTATTAATCAGTTCGCCCACGCTAGCCAATATGACACCTGCTAGTGCTGTGAAAAGCCCGGTAATCACAATAAGCTCCTGATTTTGAAGCTTGCTGATGTTGACCACTGAGGAAGGCGGCGTGTAACCATCAATAGCGCTAAAACTAGACTCGATCTCTATACTGGTCTCAAGATAGAAGCCAATGGCGACGATAATCATACCCGCCACTATCAAGAAAATACCGAATGATCGCATGGATTGCTCCCCCTGTTAGCGCAGGGAACAGTGATCCAACATGACTGTCAACAAAAAACCCCGGCGGTTGCCCGCCAGGGTTTTTCGCAATTTCCAAACCGGATCAGCCGATCACAGCTTGCCGGTCAGCTCCGGCACCGCGGTGAACAGGTCCGCGACCAGGCCGATATCGGCGACCTGGAAGATCGGGGCGTCCTCGTCCTTGTTGATGGCGATGATGGTCTTGCTGTCCTTCATGCCCGCAAGGTGCTGGATCGCGCCCGAGATGCCGACGGCGACATAGACTTCCGGCGCGACGATCTTGCCGGTCTGGCCGACCTGATAGTCGTTGGGGACATAGCCCGCATCCACCGCCGCACGCGAGGCGCCGATGCCGGCGCCGAGCTTGTCGGCGAGCGGGGTGATGACTTCCTCGAACTTCTCGCCCGAACCCAGCGCGCGGCCGCCCGAGACGATGATCTTGGCGCTGGTCAGTTCCGGGCGCTCGCTCTTGGCGATTTCGGCGCTGAGGAAGGTCGACAGGCCCGCATCCGATGCGCCGCCAACAGCCTCGATCGCGGCCGAGCCGCCTTCGGTCGCCGCCTTGTCGAAGGCGGTGCCGCGCACAGTGATGACCAGCTTGGCGTCCGACGATTCGACCGTGGCGATCGCGTTGCCGGCATAAATCGGACGGGTGAAGGTCTTGGGACCCTCGACCGAAAGAATGTCCGAAATCTGCATCACGTCGAGCAGCGCGGCGACGCGCGGCGCGATGTTCTTGCCGGTGGTGGTGGCGGGCGCGAGGAACGCGTCATGGCTTTCCATCAGCTTGGCGACCAGCGGCGCGACATTCTCGGCCAGGCCGTGCTCGAGCGAGGCATCGTCGGCTACATGGACGGTGGCGACGCCGGCGACCTTGGCGACCTGTTCGGCGACCGCGCCGCAGCCCTTGCCCGCGACCAGCGCGTGGACTTCACCCAGCTTGCCCGCCGCCGTGACGACCGCGAGCGTTGCATCCTTCATGACCGCATTGTCATGCTCAACCCATACAAGCGTCTTCATTCACCGACTCCCATTTCCTTGAGCTTGCCAACCAGAGCGTCGACATCGGCAACCTTGATCCCGGCGCTGCGCACCGGCGGCTCGGTAACCTTGAGCGTGGTCAGGCGCGGAGCGATATCCACGCCGTAATCACCTGGGGTCTTGGTATCGAGCGGCTTCTTCTTCGCCTTCATGATGTTGGGCAGCGAGGCATAGCGCGGCTCGTTGAGGCGAAGGTCGGTGGTGACGATCGCAGGGGTGTTGAGCTTCACGGTCTGCAGGCCGCCATCGATCTCGCGGGCGACGGTGACGCTGTCGCCTTCGACCGACACGGTGTTGGCGAAGGTCGCCTGGCCCCAGCCGAGCAGCGCGGCGAGCATCTGGCCGGTCTGGTTGCTGTCATCGTCAATCGCCTGCTTGCCGAGCAGGATCAGGCCCGGATTTTCTTCGGCCGCGACCTTGGCGAGCAGCTTGGCGACGGCGAGCGGTTCGACGGTTTCGTCGGTCTCGATCAGGATCGCGCGGTCCGCACCCATGGCGAGCGCGGTGCGCAGCGTTTCCTGCGCCTTGGCAGGTCCGACGGACACGGCGACGACTTCTTCTGCCTTGCCCGCTTCCTTGATCCGCAGCGCCTCTTCGACGGCGATCTCGTCAAACGGGTTCATGCTCATCTTGACGTTGGCCAGGTCAACCCCGGTGCCATCCGCCTTGACGCGCGGCTTCACGTTATAGTCGATGACCCGTTTCACGGGCACAAGGATCTTCATGGCGCTTCCTTCCCTAATGATCGTGAACGCTATCTAGTTTCCGTTCACGTAAACGTCAAGTGGTGGCGTACAGCCTATCCTCTCCCTTCACGAGAGAGGATATGGAGACTTGGCGGTCCGGAGCGTGTCGAAGGACTGCCTAGTCGGAATTGGAAAGGGCCAGTGCTGGGCGCAAGCGCCGCGCAGCCACCCTCTCCCAGTTTCGACTAGGTTCGCGTTCCGCTCACCAAGTCTTCGCAACCCTCTCCCGTCAAGGGAGAGGGTGTGTTGATGCCATCAAGCCGCCTGCTTGACCTGAGCGACGATCTTCTCGGCGGCATCGCCCAGATTGTCGGCGCTGACGATCGGCAGGCCGCTGTTCGCCAGGATGTCCTTGCCCTGCTGCACGTTGGTGCCTTCCAGGCGCACGACCAGCGGAACCGAAAGGTTCACTTCCTTGGCCGCCGCGACAATGCCCTCGGCGATGATGTCGCACTTCATGATGCCGCCGAAGATGTTGACCAGGATGCCCTTCACCGCCGGATCGGACAGGATGATCTTGAACGCCGCGGTCACCTTTTCCTTGCTCGCGCCGCCACCGACATCGAGGAAGTTGGCGGGGAACATGCCATTGAGCTTGATGATGTCCATCGTCGCCATGGCCAGGCCCGCGCCGTTGACCATGCAGCCGATATCGCCATCGAGCTTGATATAGGCGAGGTCGTACTTCGAGGCTTCGACCTCCATCGGGTCTTCCTCGGTCTCGTCGCGCAGCGCCTCGACATCGGGGTGACGATAGAGCGCGTTCGAATCGAAGCTCATCTTGGTATCGAGAACGAGCAGCTTGCCGTCCTTCGTTTCCACCAGCGGGTTGATCTCGAGCATCGCGCAATCGAGATCCATGAACGCGGTATACAGCTGCTGCGCCAGCTTGGCGGCCTGCTTGTTCAGGTCGCCCGAAAGCTTCAGTGCGAAGGCTACGGCGCGGCCATGGTGCGGCATGAAGCCCTGGGCCGGGTCGATCGTGATCGTGGTGATGCGCTCCGGGGTGTCATGCGCGACCTGCTCGATGTCCATGCCGCCTTCGGTCGAGACGATCATCGCGACGCGGCCGGTCTTGCGGTCGACCAGCATCGACAGATAATATTCGGCGGCAATGTCGACGCCATCGGTGATGTAGAGGCGGTTGACCTGCTTGCCGGCGTCACCGGTCTGGATGGTGACCAGCGTGTTGCCGAGCATTTCGCCCGCATCCTTGCGGACATCGTCGAGCGACTTGGCGAGGCGCACACCGCCCTTTGCATCGGCACCCAGTTCCTTGAACTTGCCCTTGCCGCGACCGCCGGCATGGATCTGCGCCTTGACGACGTAGAGCGGCCCGGGCAGCTTTTCGGCGCCGGCAACCGCCTCTTCGACGGTCAGCGCGGCATGGCCGGCGGGGATGCCGATGCCATATTTCGCGAGCAGTTCCTTGGCCTGATATTCGTGGATGTTCATGAGGGCTCCCATGCCTTTCTGATGTGGCCGGGCGGACGACTCGTTTTCGGTCCAAACCCGACCGTTAATCGGTCGATGAACGTATGTGGCCGCGCTAAAGCATAGACGCGCACCAAAGGAAACCCTGCAAACGAACAGGGCGTGGCGGTTTTTGGATTGTCAGTTGCGCACTGCGCAAATCAGGCCGGACGAACTGACGACGCCCAGGATTTCCGGATCGCCCAGCGCCCGGGTGCGGCGCAGGAATTCGTCGAAACTGCCCGCCTGTTGCAGCTTGCCAAGACGCCCCAGGCGCTGGAGTTGCACCAGCGAAAGTCGGTCGACCATGCGGCTGGCCATGCAGGCCGAGACCGGACGGCTCAGCCCCGTACGCTCCAGCGCCGCGCGCGTGCGCGCCTCGGGCGTGGCGCAGGCCGAAAGCGCGAGGATCGCAGCCCCGAGCGCGGCAAGGCTGCCGACGCTGCGAAAGGCTGCCATCCCCATGCCCATGACCGGCCAGCTTACTTGGCGGCCTGGGCGCGCTCGATCGCCTCGGTGATGATGCGGCGTGCCTCGTCGGCATTGCCCCACTTGCCGATTCGCACCCACTTTTCGGTTTCCAAATCCTTGTAGTGGGTGAAGAAATGCTCGATCTGCGCGAAGACGATGTCGGGCATGTCCTCCTTCTCGCGCACATCGGTATAATAAGGAAAGGTCGCGGTATCGGGCACGCAGACGACCTTCTCGTCGCCGCCATGCTCGTCTTCCAGGTTCAGCACCGCGATGGGACGCGCGCGCACGACCGATCCGGGCATGAACGGCGAACGGGCCACCACCAGCGCGTCGAGCGGATCGCCATCGGGCGAAAGCGTGTGCGGAATGAAGCCGTAATTGGCAGGATAGCGCATCGGCGTATGCAGGATGCGGTCAACGAACAGCGCGCCCGAGGCCTTGTCGAACTCGTATTTCACCGGTTCGCCACCGGTGGGCACTTCGATGATCACGTTGACATTGTTCGGCGGGTTCTTGCCGATCGGAATCTCTTTGATAAGCATGAGGTTGAATGCCTTTGTTCTGTTATCCCCGCAAGAACGGGCTGCCCGTTCCTTCAGCGTTCAGCGGGTTTGCGGCGCAAGCAGGCGGTCCAGGCCGGTTTCGCCCTGCCCCGTCTTGCGGAGCGCCGGATAGCGCAAGCCGCCGCGATAGGAAAGTGCGGTTTCGCGGTAACGCTTGCCCCGCTTGACCAGAAGCTGGACGGTACCGGTGCTGGAGGTTGCCGCGACTGCGGATTTCAGCGCCTCGCCCGAATAGTCGCGTCCGGCCACCCCGGTGATCTGGTCGCCCACGGTCATGCCTGCATCGAATGCCGGACTGCCCCACATGACCTGCGCAATCTTGCCGTCCTTCTCGACGATCAGGCCGATCGAATGGCTGAGATCAGTGGTGCCCGAGGCGGCCTCGCCCGAGCGGATGAAATTGCTCGCCTCCGGAACATAGACCAGCTCATATCCGCCAAGCGCAAAACCCTGCTTGCCCACCTCCGGCGTCACCTCGAACACGCGGCTCTGGAAAAAGCCCTGCCAGTCATAGGGCTGGACAGCGTTGAGCGCAGCGACGACATCGGGCAGCTCATAGGTGACCACGCCCCAGTCGCCCTCGCGCCCACCAAAGAAGCTGCGCGCGAAATCCTGCAGCGAACGGGCATTGCCCGACTCGCGGCGGATGATCTGGTCGGCCTCGAGCCAGATCATCATGCCCTCGTTGTAATAATCCTCGCTGCGCTGATAGCTGGTCCAGCCCTTGGGGCGGCGCGCGGCGATGATGGGGTCGTGCGTCGTGTCGACCAGCGGGCGCCAGTCGCGCCCTGCCCTGCGGTCGAGCCCGGCAGCGATGCTGGCAAAGGCATCGAGCGTGTCCTGATAGCTGAACAGCCCCGACCGCGCGCCCAGCACATAGCCCCAGAACTGGGTCTGCCCCTCATAGACCCAGAGCAGGTCGTCGCGGCTCGGCGTGCGGAAATCGGGCGCCCAGATGCCCTGCGGACGGCGATGCTTGCCGTTCCAGCTGTGCGTCATCTCGTGCGGCAGCAGGTTGCGCGATCCAGGCCCCTTGGCCCAGTCGGTGAAATAGCCGGTGCCGACGCCATTTTCGCTGCTGCGATGATGCTCGATGCCGATGCCGCTCATCTCGTCGGACAGCGACAGCAGAAAATCGTAGCGATCATAATGCCGCACGCCGAACAGATGCTCGGCCTCGGCGACCAGCCGTTTGTGCGCCTCGATCTGGTCGGGCGTGGCGGCAAGATATTCGGGCGCATCGGCGACGACGTTGAGCGTCACCTTGTCGGACAGCGCAAAGCTCTTGAAATGCGCGCCCGCAAACATCGGGCTGTCGACCAGCGTGTCATAATCGACCCGTTCGTAAGCGACCTTGTTGCCGGTGGTGCGCTTGGGCCGCATCGCGCTGCCGGCCTGCCAGCCTGCGGGCCAGATGACCGTCGCATCGACCGGGATGTTGCGGGTGAAATAGCCCGCCGGGTAAAGCGACACATTGTTCCAGCGCAGGTTCATCATCTTGGGCGCGACGACCACACGACCCTGATTGCCGGCGGTCGGGCTGACGAACTGGAACTCCGCCACCACCTCGCGCACGCCCTTGGGCAAGGTGATGTGGAAGGCGTTGACGTCGAGCGAATCGCGCCGCCAGGCCAGCGGCTTGCCACTGGCGCTGAATTTCAGCCCCACCAGCTTCTCGATCTCGCCGCGCGGGGCATGGTTGCCGGGCAGCCATTGCGGATAGAGCAAGGTGAACCGCCCTGCCGATCGGGCATCGTCGGGTACGGGGATCGTCTGCTTCACACGGAAGATCGCGCGATCGACATCGGTCGCGTCCACCTCCAGCGCCATCGCGCCGGGGAACGGAATGTCGCGCGCGGCGGGCACGATGTCCTTGACCGGCACGGGCTGAGGCTTGCTGTTCTGGGCGGAAACGGGACTGGCCAGCAGGGTGAGGACGATGGCGGTGGAAGCGATGAACTGACGCAATTTCAGGACCCTTTGGAATGTGCGTGTTTGCAGCACCATAAGCATGCCCGCCAAAAAAATGCACCCGCCGGTTTGGCGTGGCACCAAAAAGTCGCTAATGGCGCGCAATATGGCCAAAATCAGCACACCAGGCGCGATCCGCGGGACCCAGGATATATTCGGTGAAGACCAGGAACGGTTCGGCCATGTGGTCGAGACGTTCGAGCGGGTGCGCCGCCTGTATAATTTCCGCCGCGTCGAAATGCCGGTGTTCGAAGCGACCCCGGTCTTCGCGCGTTCGCTCGGCGAAACCACCGATGTCGTGTCGAAGGAAATGTACACGTTCGACGATCGCGGCGGCGATTCGCTGACGCTGCGCCCCGAATTCACCGCCGGGCTGGTCCGCGCCTATCTGACCAATGGCTGGCAGCAATATGCGCCGATCAAGCTTGCGACGCACGGCCCGCTCTTCCGCTACGAGCGCCCGCAAAAGGGCCGCTATCGCCAGTTCCACCAGATCGATGCCGAGATCATCGGCGCGGGCGATCCGCAGGCCGATGTCGAGCTGCTGGTGATGGCCGACCAGATCCTGCGCGAGCTGGGCATCAGCGAGGGCGTGACGCTGCAGCTCAACACGCTCGGCGATGCCGCCAGCCGCGACGCCTGGCGCGCGGCGCTGATCGAGCATTTTCAGGCGCATAGGGGCGATCTCTCGCAGGACTCGCAGGACCGGCTGGAACGCAATCCGCTGCGCATCCTCGACAGCAAGGAAGCCCAGGACCGACCGATCGCCGATGGCGCGCCCGATATCGATGCCTTTCTCACAGACGAAGCTGCCGCCTTTTTCGAAAAAGTGACGACCGGCCTCGATGCCGCCGGCGTCGCCTGGACCCGCAACGCGCGGCTGGTGCGCGGGCTCGACTATTATCGCCACACCGCGTTCGAGTTCGTGACCGACCGCCTCGGCGCGCAGGGCACCGTGCTCGGCGGCGGGCGCTATGATGGGCTGATCGAGAATCTCGGCGGGTCGCCGACCCCGGCGGTCGGCTGGGCCGCAGGGATCGAGCGGCTGGCGATGCTGTGCGACATTTCGGGCCGCGATTTTGGGCTCGATGTCATCATCGCGGTGGAAGACGATCGCGCGCTTGGCGCAGCGACATCGGCCCAGGCGCGGCTGCGCAATGCAGGCATTTCAGCCGACATGATCGCGACCGGATCGCCGCGCAAGCGTTACGACAAGGCAGCAAAGATCGATGCCAAGGTTCTGATTTCCTTCCAGCATGATGGCGATCAGGCCAAGGCCAATATTCGATCGGCCCCGCAAAGTGAATTGCAGGCCAGGGTCGAGGCGTTGTTGAACGGTATTTCAACGGTTTGATGGCACAGACCATGACAAATGCCGTTATTCTGCCGATAAGCAGCAAGTCAGCGTCGGGAATCGCGCTGGCGGACTGGGTGGAAACTCGGGGGGAGACAAAAGAATGACCCGGATTTCCGGTGAACGCATTGCGCAGATCGAGGCGCGTTTCGGCAAGCTGCAGGCGCTGATGGCGTCGGGCACGCTGGTGGGCGACGAGTTCGTCCAGACGGCGAAGGATTATGCCGAGCTCGAGCCTGTCGCCCGCGCCGCCGCCGAAGTGCGCCGCCTGCGCGCCGAGCTGGAAGTACTCGAAGGGCTGATGGCGGACAACGAGTCCGATCCCGATATCGTCAAGCTTGCCGCCGGAGAGGCAGAGACGGTGCGCGAGCGCCTGCCTCCCGCCGAGAGGACCCTCGCGATCAAGCTGCTGCCGCGAGACAGCGCCGACAACCGCCCGGCCATGCTCGAAATCCGCGCGGGGACCGGCGGGGACGAAGCGGCGCTGTTCGCCGGCGACCTGCTGCGCATGTACACGCGCTTTGCCGAGGAACAGGGCTGGAAGATCGAGATCCTGTCAGCCAACGCCGCCGATGTGGGCGGGTTCAAGGAAGTCATCGCCTCGGTCAACGGATCGGGCGTGTTCGCCAAGCTCAAGTTCGAAAGCGGAGTGCACCGGGTGCAGCGCGTGCCGGTGACCGAAAGCGGCGGGCGCATCCATACCAGCGCGGCCACCGTCGCCGTCCTGCCCGAACCCGAAGAGGTCGACGTGCAGATCAACGACAACGACCTGCGCATCGATGTCTATCGCGCATCGGGATCGGGCGGCCAGCACGTCAACACCACCGACAGCGCGGTGCGGATCACGCACATCCCTTCGGGCCTGGTGGTGACGCAGCAGGACGAGAAGTCGCAGCACAAGAACAAGGCCAAGGCGCTGAAGGTGCTCGCCGCGCGGCTCTATGAGCTCGAACGCAGCAAGGCCGCCAATGCCGAAGCCGATGCGCGCAAGTCGATGGTCGGCTCGGGCGACCGGTCGGAGCGCATCCGCACCTACAATTTCCCGCAGGGACGCGTCACCGACCACCGCATCAACCTGACGCTGCACCGGCTCGACGAGATTCTCGAAGGCTGGGGGCTGAACGAGCTGATCAACGCACTGACCGCCGAGGACCAGGCGGCGCGCCTGGCGAACATGGATATGGCGGGGTGAGGTTTTCGGGATCGAATCTCGCCGTCACCCCCACGCAGGCGGGGGTCCCGCTTCCTTTCAAAACCGGCGCAAAAGCGGGATTCCCGCGTTCGCGGGAATGACGCAGAGCGCAACGATCGCCGATGCCTTGCGCGAAGCGGCGACAGACCTTTCCGGAATATCCGACACCCCCCGGCTCGATGCCGAGCTGCTGATGGCCGATGCGCTGGGCGTCGATCGCGGCACGATGCTGCTCATGCGAACGCGCGACCCGGTGCCTTCCGGCTTTGCCGAGCGGCTGGCGCGGCGCGCGGCGCACGAACCTGTCGCCTATATCACCGGCAGGCAGGACTTCTGGACGCTCACTCTCGCCGTATCGCCCGCCGTCCTGATCCCGCGCAGCGACAGTGAAACGCTGATCGAAGCCGCACTCGAGGCCTTTGCCGAGCAAGTGCCGACGCGCATTCTCGACCTGGGTACCGGGTCGGGGGCGTTGCTGCTCGCGGCGCTCAGCGAATTTCCGCACGCCAGCGGCGTCGGCATCGACGCCAGCGAACAGGCACTCGAGATCGCACGCGCCAATGCCAAGGCAACCGGCCTGGCGGATCGCACGCACATGGTGCACGGCGACTGGCGGACACAGGGATGGTCCGCAGGCCTGCCCGGCCCGTTCGACCTGATCCTCGCCAATCCGCCCTATATCGAAGCCGATGCCGCGCTTGCACGCCAGGTCATGGAGCACGAGCCGCACTCCGCATTGTTCGCAGGCGCCGAGGGACTGGACGATTATCGGATCCTGATCCCTTCCCTGCCCGCGCTGCTCGCCGACAGAGGCGTGGCGATCTTCGAGATCGGCGCGAGCCAGCGGGAAGCGGTCTCGGCCATCGCCGCCGCGCATGGCTATGACGCGCAATGCCGCCGCGATTTGGCCGGGCATGACCGCGCACTGATGTTGCGCCGCCGGGCAGCCACCTGATATTTCGCTTGGCAAGCCCTTGGCGACCCGCTACCACCTGTACAGCAAGAACGCTGATGCCGGCGAAGGGCCCATCACGCTTGCTGACCCCAATCATCTTGTTCGGGCAGCTTATCACGGCCACTCAAAGCGGATGAAAGGCTTGGGACGCGCGGCGCGCCTTTGGGCAGCGCCTGCACGGACGCGCAGAGGACACGCAGGACACTTGCGACTGATAAGGAAGCGTCAACTTTGAACAACAATCGTGGAACGAGCCGTCGTCGCGGCCGTGGCAATAACCGTCCGCAGAACAATGGTCGCGGCGGAGGCATGGATCAGGGCAACCGGATCGACAGCCGGGCGCGCGGCAATGCCACGCAGATGCTTGAGAAATACAAGAAGATGGCGCACGATGCGCAGATGAACGGCGACCGTGTGGCCACCGAATATTATCTGCAGTTTGCCGACCATTACTTCCGCGTGCTCGCCGACAACCGTGCCCGTCAGGACGAATATCGCCGCCCCCGCGAGGATCAGGGCCGCGACCTTGGCGGCGACTATGCCGATGACGAGGACGATGGCATCTACGGCGCGCCGCAAGGCCAGGGACAGCGCAATTATGCGCAGGATCAGGCCGATGATGCGAGTGCGCGGAGCCAGGACGAGGATGGCGAGGAGCAGGACGAGCCCCGCACCCAGCGTCGCGACAATCCCCAGCGCGAGGGCCGCCAGAATAATGAGCGCCAGGGCGGAGATCGCCAGAACGGCGAGCGCCGCGAGCGCCGCCCTCGCGGTGATCGCGAAGAGGGCCCGCGTCAGGAGCGCGCGGAGCGTCAGCCCCGCCAGCGTCAGGATACCGAAGTGCGTCAGGATGAGGCGGTGGCCGCCCCGGCTCCGGTCGAGACTGCGGACGCAAGCGAAGGCGACGCCAAACCGCGCCGCACGCTGCGTGGTCGCGGCCGCCTGCCCCGCGCCGCCGAGCCGGAAGGCACCAATGCGCTCGATCCGATGATCCTGCCACCCGCGATCGGCAGCGCCAGCGAAGCGCCGGTCGAGGCCGAAGCGCCCAAGCCCAAGCGTCGTGCCGCACCGCGCCGCAAGGCTGCAGAGTCGGGCGACATGGAAGCGGCAGCGGCCGAATAAGCCGCGGGGCCGCACCGGCACCACCGGTCCGGGTCCGGCTTTCCGCAGAACAAGAAAAGGGGCGCGGTCCATATGCGGACCGCGCCCCTTTCTTGTTTCGCTTGGAGGGGGAAGCTTAGTAGCGCTGCTGGCGCTCGTAGAGATCGCGATAATGCTGGATGCGCGTGACCCGCAGGCCCGGCATGCCCGACCGGTCGACCGCACGCTGCCACGAGGCAAACTCCTCCAGCGTCAGGTCATAGCGTTCGCATACCTCGTCGATCGTCAACAGACCGCCATTGACGGCCGCGACGACTTCCGCCTTGCGACGCACCACCCAGCGCTTGGTGCCCGGGGCCGGCAGGTTGTCCAGCGTCAGCGGTTCGCCGAGCGGACCGATGACCTGTGCCGGTTTGATTTTCTGATTCTCGATCATCACGTCCTCAAAAGGCCTGGTTACTGCAACTTTGCGCGTGGCCAGGGTGTAACCAATCGGCTTTTCGATTGACTGAAGCACAATGGTAAACGTCATTTTGACCATGCTGTTCCGATGGGGTGAAACGGTTCAGCGCGTCGGCAAAGTGCGGATTGAAGCTGCCCCGCACGACCTGGTCGGCCCGAATCCGGCCAGCCAGCCACGCGGCCAGCACGCCCACCGAGTCGCCTGCGTTCTTAACCAAGGGGGTGTGGTCGGAACGCGAGACGACCGGCGCGCACGCCAGCGCACGCAGGATGTCCATATCCAGGGCGCGCAGGTTGATCGGCACGCCTTGGGCCAGGTGGACTGAGTCATGGGGGAAGTTCATGTCCATGCCCAGGGTGTATCAGGCAAACCGTAAGACCAGGTAAAGGCAGCCTTCATGGCTGATTAGCCTTGGTTAATTGGCGCTAAGACTGGTCCGAAATCGCCGGAAAACACGGGTTTTCACAGTATCAACCTGCGGCAATTTTTTGCCGCGACGGGGTGGCACTTGGGCTTGAGCGCCGCTACATGCAGCCGCATGCACAGCCCCGACCTTTCCGGATTTCAGCTCGACGGCGACATGAAGGCACGGCGAATCGTCGTGGCCATGTCTGGCGGAGTCGATTCTTCGGTGGTCGCAGGCCTTGCCGCCGCCACCGGTGCAGAAACGATCGGCATCACCCTGCAGCTCTATGATCATGGCGCGGCGGTGAAGCGCGCGGGATCGTGCTGTGCCGGACAGGACATCCGCGACGCCCGCGCAGTCGCCGATCGCCTGGGCATTGCGCATTATGTGTTCGACCATGAAAGCCGCTTTCGCGAATCCGTGGTCGAGCGCTTTGCGGACGAATATATGGCGGGGCGCACCCCCATTCCCTGCATCCAGTGCAATATGGGCGTGAAGTTCACCGACCTGCTGCAGATGGCGCGCGACCTGGGTGCGGATTGCCTCGCGACGGGCCATTATGTCCGCCGGGTGATCGGCGCCGATGGCCGCAGCGAACTGCACCGTGCGCACGATCCGGCGCGCGACCAGAGCTATTTCCTGTTCGCCACCACCGACGACCAGATGGATTTCCTGCGCTTCCCGCTTGGCGGCCTACCCAAGCCTCAGGTGCGCGCGATGGCACAGGACATGGGGCTGATCGTCGCGGCCAAGCCCGACAGTCAGGATATCTGTTTTGTCCCCGATGGCGATTATGCCTCGGTGGTGCGCAAGGTGCGTCCCGATGCCGATACCGGCGGCGAGATCGTGCACATTGACGGCCGCGTGCTGGGCAAGCACAAGGGGCTGATCCACTACACCATCGGCCAGCGCAAGGGTCTGGAAATCGGCGGGCAGCCGGTGCCGCTGTATGTCGTGAAGCTCGATGCGGACACGCGCCGCGTGATCGTCGGCCCGCGCTCGGCATTGGCGACGCGCGCGGCTCAGATCGTCGACATGAACTGGATCGGCGGCAGCTATGACGGCCCGATGGAAGCCAAGGTGCGCTCGCTCGCCCGGCCCGCACCCGTGACGATCGAGGGCAGCGGAGCCAGCCGGCGGCTCGTCTTCCTCCAGCCCGAATATGGCGTCGCGCCCGGCCAGGCCGCGGTGCTCTATGCGGGCGACCGCGTGCTCGGCGGCGGCTGGATCGCCTCGACAGAACCCGTCGAACCTGCACTCGCCGCCTGAGCGATTGTGCGCTAGGCTCCCGTCGGGGGAAGGAATTTGCGCGCATTTGCACCTTTGCTGGCGATCGGGGTGACGATATCCGTCGCGCCCGCTGACGCGCAGACCATGGCCCCCAGCACTGCGCCGGTTCCGGATTCGAGCGATCGACGGAAAGCGGAGAAGGCCAGCCCGTTCACGATCACTGGCAGCCTGCGCGTGCGCTACGAGCTTCTCGAAGGCCAGTTCCGCCCTGGCCTGCCCTCGCGCGACGATGCCGTCACCGTGCAGACCGCTATTGCCGCCGATTATCGCGCCGGTCCCTGGCACCTTTCCGCCGAACTGATCGACGCCCGCGCCTATTTCGCCGACGCACCCGGCGCGGTCAGCACGAGCGAGGTCAATGCCCTCGAGCTCAGCCGTGCCTCGATCGGCTATTCGGACGGACCGGTCGAACTGACCGCGGGACGCTTCCACCTCAATCTGGGCTCGCGCCGCCTGACCGGACGCAACGCGTTCCGCAACACCATCAACAGCTTTACCGGAGTGAGGCTCGACTGGCGTGGCAAGGTCGGCGACCATCTCGTCGCCTTCTACGCCCTGCCGCATGTGCGGCTGCCGGTCGACCGAGACGAGTTGATCGACAACGAGGTCCGCCTGGATCGCGAGAGCTTCGACCTGACGTTCTGGGGCGCACATTACACCCGGCCCGATCTCTTCGAGGGCGTGACGCTGCAGGCCAATGTCTTCGGCCTGAACGAGCGCGACGGCGTCAACGGCCCGACGCGCAACCGGCATTTGTTCACCTGGGGCGCAAGGCTCCACCGTGCTCCCCAACCGGGCCAATGGGATATGGACCTCGAAGGCGCGGTACAGACCGGCACGATACGCGCGTCTGTCGCCGCCAATGCGCGCCGCCAGGAGGTCCGCGCGTTCTTCGCGCATGCCGAGTTCGGCTACAGCCCCGCCCTGCCCGGCAAGCCACGCATCTCGGCGCTGTTCGATCTCGCCAGCGGCGATGATCCGCGTTCACCCGATCGTTTCGCCCGGTTCGATACGCTGTTCGGTCCACGCCGGTTCGAGCTTGGCCCCAGCGGCATTTTCGGTCCGCTCGCGCGCACCAACCTGCTCGCGGCCGGATTGCGCGGCGAGATTGCCCCCGCGCCACGCTGGGATGTCATGACCCTGTGGCGCCCCGCCTGGGTGCACAATCGCCGTGACCGGTTCGGCAACAATGGACCCGTCGATCCTAAGGGACGCTCGGGCCGCTTTGCCGGGCATATGGTCGAGGTGCGGCTGGGCCACTGGCTGATCGAAAAACGCCTTCGGCTCGAGGCGGGCGCCGCGATACTTATGACCGGGCAGCTGCTCGATGAAGCCCCCAACGCCACCGGCTTTGGCGATACGCGCTATGCCTATGGCCAGATGGTGGTGAATTTCTGACGGCGCGGGTCAGAAGATCCGGTCGAGCGCCTTGTCGAGCATCCATAGCTGCCAGAGCAGCCGGGCATTGTCGCTGCGCCCGGAAATATGCGCCTCTGCGATCTCGGTCAGGCGCGCGGTGTTGAACCATCCGCTGCGCGCGAGTGCCGACCCGCTGGCGATACGGTGTGCCTGATCGGCGAGCGGCCCACGGAACCATTGCGCGATCGGGCTGACAAAGCCCATTTTCGGGCGATAGAGAATGTCGTCGGGCAAGGTGCCGCGCATCGCGCGCTTCATGAGCCATTTGCCCTGCCCGCCGCGCACGCGCATCGCCTCGGGCAGCGAGGCGCTGAATTCGATCAGCCGGTAATCGAGCAGCGGCTCGCGCGCCTCCAGGCTCACCGCCATGCTGGTGCGATCGACCTTGGTCAGGATGTCGCCGGGCAGCCATAGCTTCATGTCTGCATATTGCGCGGCATCGAGCCCCGAGCGCGCCGGAGCCGCCTGCATCAGCGCGATCATGTGATCCTCGCCGCGATAGCCGCCCAGCGCGGCGCGCTGGCTGTCCGAATAGAGTGAATGCCGCGCGGCATGGTTGGTCACGCCGACCGCGTCCGTATAACCTTCCGCTCCGGTGCGCGCGAGCGACAGCAAGGTCGATTTCGCGCGCAACGGGCGCGGCGCCCAGTCCGCCTTGGGGTAGAGCGCGCCGAGCGCTCCGAAGACCGGGCCGCGCAAGCCCTGCGGCAAAAGGCTCCGCACCCGCTCCTCGCCATGGTGGAAAACGTGGCGGCGATAGCCCGCCAGTGCCTCGTCCGCGCCATCGCCCGACAGCGCAACGGTGACGCTTTCGCGCGCGAGCTGGCAGACGCGGAAGGTGGGCAGCATCGAGGCATCGGCGAAAGGCTCGTCGAACTGCGCGGCGACCGCATCGATGATCGCGATATCGTCGGGCGAGACGGTGCGGCTGCGATGATCGGTGGCGAAGCGTTCGGCGATGCGTCGGGCATAATCGCTCT
Source organism: Blastomonas sp. CCH1-A6 (assembly GCF_001556365.1). Lineage (NCBI taxonomy): Bacteria > Pseudomonadati > Pseudomonadota > Alphaproteobacteria > Sphingomonadales > Blastomonadaceae > Blastomonas > Blastomonas sp. CCH1-A6. The sequence goes on from NZ_LSIS01000311.1 coordinate 19,603, forward strand.
CGTCCAATGCTGCGACATCGAAGCCGATGCTGCACGTCTTCACCGCCTGGGTCGAGCGTTCGGCCATCAGCGCGACCACGGTTGAACTGTCCACCCCGCCCGAGAGGAACGCCCCCAGCGGCACGTCCGCGACCATGCGCGAGGCGACCGCTTCGCGCATATGGTGCAGCAGCTCCGCCTGCAGATCAGGGACCGATCCCTTCGCCCGGCGCGAGAAATCGACATCCCAGTAGCGCACCGGTTCGGGAAGCGGCTTGCCGCGCTCGAGCATCAGATAATGCCCGGCAGGCAGCTTCTTCACGCCGCTGACGAAACAGCGATGGTCGGGAACATAGCCGAAGGCGAGATAGTCATCGACCGCCTGGATGTCGGGCGCCCGGCGCAGCGCCGGATGCGCGAGCAGGCCCTTGAGCTCCGAGGCGAAAATCACG